>JAEMPT010000038.1 GCA_022759165.1 Thermoprotei archaeon | reverse complement strand
AGAGTTCACCTCGAGGATTTGAGGGAGATCTTGCCAAGATAGGGCTGCCTCATAGTCAGCTGAACCCTTATCTCCCTCTTCTCAGGGCTATAGCTGAACGCTATGACCCTTGCTCTTACGATGTCCCCCTTTTCTATGTACCTGTTGCTCTGCTTGAGGAAGAAGGCCTGCCTGCTCGAGTCATATTCAACGAACTCGTCTGAAAGCTGGGACTTATGCACGAAGCCCTCAACCGGTCCCATTCTAACGAATATCCCGAACTCCTTGACCCCGCTGACTGTTCCCAATATGACCTCGTTCATTACGGGCTTCAAAGAGAGAATGCTCGCTTCCGCCCTATGATAGACTCCCCCATCGCCGTGGAGTATCTTCCCCACCGGCTCCACGGAGACGTCATAGATGCCGATTATTATTCCAAGGTCATCGTCATAGTAGCCTGAGTACTGAGCGTTCAAAACTTCGCTCGCTACCTTGTTTATGTCTTCGTTCATTTTATCTGGAGGGATCCTCACTATTTCCCTTACCCTTGATATCATAAACATAAAGATCACCTATTCAAACGATTTGGACGAAAAACCTCTCAATAAATGATAAGAAAAGGGAGTATAAAACGAATTCCCTAGAGAACATCCTTAACCTCGACCTCGAAGCGGTGCTGCGATTCCCTATAGTAAACGGTTTTTATGCCCAAGGTCCTCAGCCTTTTCCTCAGCTCCCTATCGCTCGTTACCACTAGGACCTTGCTTCCTTCCTCCTGAAGCTCGAGTGCAGCCTTTATGACGGAGTTGTCCCCGCTTTTTTCTCCCGTTTTCAGCTCAGAGCATATACCCGTAGCAACCTCAAGGGCGAGCCTAGCGGCCCTGGATAGCTCTCCTCCTCTCGATTCTATGTCCTCGAGCTCCTTCAGGACAGCATCGGGACAAACGAAGATGGGTTTAACATCGAGGGATTCCTCGATCTGCTCGAACAACCCCACTCCTCTATAAATTTGCAAAAGAGCGTTGGAGTCAAGGACCGCGTATACCTTGCCCGCTACTTTATCAGTCCCCATCCTATGAGCCTCCACCTTCCCTGTACCTGCCTGCTTATCGCTATCCTGCTTTTCTGCAATGCGACTATTGGCCTCCTGAGCGTCGCGGAGAACGAGGAAGAGGAGACCCTGGTAACTATCCCCATAGTTACAGAGGTCCCCGCGGTTATCATGAGGGGCTCCCTCGCCTGGATTGGGGAGACGGTCGTCTTCTCCCTAAGCCCAACAACCCTCTCGAACAGATGGTACTCCGCATCTATTTCGCTGGTAACCGGGAGCTCGACCCCTGCCTTTGTAACTACGCTACCTACCAAATTGTCTCCCTTCGTGAGCGAAGGATCTAGCTGGGTTCCTATGGCCAAGAGCCCCCCTGGCAATGCTGTATCCACGCTCATTTCCCCGAACTTTAGGCTCACAACCTTGCTCTCCAAGGGCTCGTATACCTCCCTCCCTCCCGGCTTCTTAACTTTTATACCCGGTAGTATTACTATCTCGTCTCCGACGCTCAGCTTCCCCTGTATCAAGCTGCCTCCAACGATCCCGCCAACAAGCTTCTCCGGAGGTGTTCCAGGCCTGTTCGCATCGAAGCTCCTGACAACGTACATCAGAGGATCCTTGCTCATGTCCCTCTGAGGTGTGGGGATGTACTTCTCTATGGCCGCCATGAGGACGTCTATGTTGCCACGCTTAAGCGCGGATATAGGTATTATTGGTGCATTCTCCGCCCAAGTCCCCTCGATCATCTTCTTTATCTCTGCATAGTTCTCCCTAGCCTTCTCTGGAGAGACGACATCGACCTTGTTCTGCACTATTATGATGTTCTTCTGCCCTATGACGCTAAGGGCTGCGAAGTGCTCGGCCGTCTGGGGCTGGGGAACCCTCTCGTTCGCGGCTATGACTAGGAGGACGCCGTCCATTATGGCCGCGCCGGCGAGCATTGTAGCCATAAGCACTTCGTGACCAGGAGCATCTACGTATGAGACCCGCCTCAGGAGCTTAGGGTTAGAACCCTGTGGACACTCGGGGAAGGGCTGGTAGGCCTCTGGAAAGGGAGCACCCTCGCATTTGTATATGGCACCGTCAGCGTAGCCGAGCTTTATGGTCATGCCCCTCTTGAGCTCTTCGCTGTGCCTAGATGTCCATATACCTGTTATTGCGGAGATCAGGGTCGTTTTTCCATGATCTACGTGACCTGCTGTGCCTATGTTCACTTCCGGCTGCTTCTTCTCTTCATAGCTCATCGGGTATCACTTTCCAAGGGCTATTTCTTCTCAGCCCCCTTCTCCCTGACGAGCACCGCGTTTATCTGGACCATGCTCTCGTCTATAGTGTTCCCCCTGACGATTTTCCTCCTCCTTTCCCCCCTGCTCCTAGGATGGAAGCCGGGTGGGCTGGAGAGAAGGATCCTCTTCTTGACGGGTCCAGGTATATCCGACCTCATGGGGAAGCCGCTGCTGTCGCTCCCTCCCTTTATCCTCAGTTTTCCGCTCAGCCCAACGATCACGCCATCGATCTCGTCCCCGATCTTCATTCCTATAAATCTCCTGCTGGTCGAATCATCGAGGATAAGCTGGAAGGCCTTAGACTTGAACGCTTCAGCCTCCGCCTCCATTTCCCCGACCTTCTCCGTAAGAATGTCCTGTGGCACCCTGATAACGTTCTCCTCCGTTCCTTCCTTCGCTGAGGCCTTGAAGTGGAGCTTCACGACCTTCCCGCCCTCTAAAGCGAACTTGAGCGTGATGGCGCTGCTCTCATCTACGCCAAGCTTCTCCGCGAGAGCCTTAGAGAGCTCAGCTACGGGAAGCCTTCTTCCCTCTTTCTGCTCCTTGCTTAGAGCTATCTTCTCGTCCCCGACCACCTTGACCTTAATCGCGGGGGACGCTGGAGTTGGGTCCGATATCACCAATTTGAATTCCGGCATCTTACATACCTCCGATCATCCAGAATCCCCACTGCGTGGTTCATTCCCGGATGTACGATAATGTCTTTGCTAGAATGGTTATAAAAGATATTGTTTTTAAGGCTCCGCGCCGAATCCCTGCATAGGGGAGCTGAATTGGAGAAGAGCGAGAAGCCTCTGAGGCAACCGATAGTGGTTGTGATGGGGCACGTGGATCATGGTAAGACGACGTTGTTAGACAGGATAAGGGGAACGAGCGTTGCTAGGAGGGAGCCAGGGGAGATCACGCAGCATGTGGGGGCGAGCGTGGTACCATCGAGAGTTATAGAGGAGATAGCCGCTCCATTGAAAAAGGTTATACCTGTGAAGCTTAAGATCCCCGGACTTCTCTTCATAGATACGCCCGGGCATGAGCTATTCATGAACATGAGGAGGAGGGGCGGCGAGATAGCGGACTTCGCAATCCTGGTCGTGGATATAATAGAAGGTTTTAAGGAGCAGACTATAGAATCGCTGCAGCTAATCAAGTCCAAGCGGGTCCCGTTCCTCGTGGCGGCGAACAAAATAGACAAGATACCAGGCTGGAGGAGCTACCCCGGGGAGCCCTTCCTAATATCGTACCAGAGACAGGAGCAGAGGGTTAAGGATGAGCTGGATGAGAGGATATACAGGCTCATGGGGGAGCTTGGCAAACACGGCTTCAACAGCGATAGGTTCGATAGGATTAAGGACTTCACTAGGACTGTAAGCATAGTTCCAGTCTCTGCAAGGACGGGGGAAGGCATAGCGGAGCTGCTGGCTGTGCTAGCTGGATTAGCTCAACAGTACTTGAAGGACAGGCTAGCTTTCGCTATGGGTCCCGCGAAGGGGGTAGTGCTCGAGGTCAAGGAGGTCAGTGGCCTAGGATACACGGCTGATTGCATAATATATGATGGGGTTTTAAAGAAGGGAGATACCATTGCTTTGGGAGGTAGCGAAGGGGTCATAGTTACGAAGGTAAGGGCCCTCCTTATGCCCAAACCACTGCAGGAGATCAGGTCTCCAGAGGATAAGTTCATGAGCGTGGACGAGGTCTATGCTTCAAGCGGCGTCAAGGTTGTGGCCCCTGATCTGGAAAAGGCCTTGGCTGGAACCCCGATCCTCGTCGTGGAGTCCGAGGAAAGGCTTGAAGAGGTGAAGAGGAAGATAATCGAGGATATAGAGAGCGTGAAGATCAGAACTGATAAGTCGGGAGTGGTAGCGAAGGCGGACGCTCTGGGAACTCTCGAGGCCCTGGTGGAAGCGCTTAGGAGGGAGAAAGTTCCCGTTAGGCTTGCGGATGTGGGGGCTATATCCAAGAGGGATGTGGTGGAGGCATCGATATCGAAGCAGGGAGATGAAAGCCTCGGAATTATACTTGGCTTCAACGTGAAGGTTCTTCCAGAGGCCAGGGAAGAGGCTGAGAGGGCCGGGATTCCCATAATGGTGAACAACGTGATATATAGGCTTCTGGAGGACTACTTTAAGTGGAGGGAGGAGCTAAAGAGGAGGGAGGTGGAGAAGGTACTCGATTCGTTGGTTTGGCCAGCTAAGTTCAGGATCCTCCCAGGCTTCGTGTTCAGGAGGAGCGACCCGGTCATAGTAGGGATAGAGGTCCTTGGAGGAATTCTCAGGCCAGGTGCTCCCCTCATAACGGAGGATGGAAAGAGGGTCGGCGTGGTCCATCAGCTACAGGACAAGGGGCAGTCCCTGAAGGAGGCTAGAGTCGGTATGCAAGTAGCTCTATCGATAAAGGGTAATGTGATGGTTGGGAGACATATTAACGAGGGGGATATAATTTACACCGATGTGCCAGACCAGCATGCCAGGCTCATGCTTACAGAGCTGAAAAGTCATTTCAGCGATGACTCTCTCATGGTGCTCGGGGAAATCATAAAGATAAAGAGGAAGACCGATCCCATGTACGCCTTCGTCTAGTCCTATCTTCCTTTTTTGGGAAACAGGAAGGCTTTAATAACCTCGCTTTTGATAGGAATTTGTGCCAAAGTAAGGGCAGGCAGTGGAGGCTGTACCAGTATGCCAAACGTCTACAGGGTAAAGGGAAAGATGTTAATCTCTCACGACCACTTTCCGAGGGAGCAGAACTTCAACTTAGAACTCACTGCGTCGAGCGAGAAGGAGGTATTGGAAAAGGTATATTCCCTTTTGGGAAGCAGGCACAAGCTTAAGAGGTACCATATAAAGATTGAGGAGGTCGAGGAGGTAAAGGGGGAGCCAGCTAGCAAGTACGTCTCAGAGATCCTCGAGCTCAAAGGGTGGAGCGCTTGAGCGAGAAGATCCAGATAGATGCAGCTTCCCTCCTTCAGACGATCGATAGGCTTGAAAAATACATAGAAAGTCTCAAGGAGATCATAGGGCAGCTAAGCGAGCGGCTAATGGAGGTCAGGGCGGCAATCGATGGGATAAAGAGGGTGCAGGAAGGCGGCTTCGGTGAGCTCATGGTATCTATAGACAAGCACGGGAACTCGCTGATAAGAATTAAAGGAGAGGTGGAGGGAAAGGCGATAGTGCATTTGGGCCTAGGAGTATATGCAGAGAATGGTTTCGCCGATGCCATAAAGATCTTGGAAGGCAGGGAGGAACTGATAAGGTCTGAGATTGATAGGGTAAGCAGGGAGCTGGAGCAGAGGACGAAGGAGTACGAGAGGCTCCAGGGATTGGTTTACTCATTGGCTGCGCAGAAATGAGAGATACGTGAGGCTGATGTTCGGAAGCCTAAAGAATACGCTTTCTAAGTTTGTAGAGAATATTTCATCAAAGGTCTCGACGAGGGAGCTGAAAGAGGAGGAGCTAGAGGAGCTCCTCTCCGAATTAGTTTTTGATTTAGTCCAAGCAGACGTAGCTTACCAGACTGCGGAAAGATTGGCCGAGAGCATAAAGGCTTCCCTTGCGGGAAAAAGGATAAGAAAAAAGGATGATGTTCGCTCAGCTGTGAAGGAAGCGCTAGTTGAAATGATAGATGCACAGGTAAAGGAGCTAGGATATGATCTTATTGATGCTGCGAGGAAAAAATGCGCGGAGCGGGGAGAACCATATGTCCTAGTTTTCATGGGCGTCAACGGTGTTGGTAAGACGACGAGCATAGCCAAGGTGGCGAACCTAGCGAAGAAAAGGGGCTTAACGCCCCTGATAGTTGCGGGAGACACCTTCAGAGCAGGCTCACAGGAGCAACTGGAAACACATGCGAATAGACTGGGGGTGCCAATTATCAAGGCAAAGTACGGCAGCGACTCCGCATCAGTAGTATATGATGCGATAGCCTATGCGAAAAAGAGGAACCTTTGCCTTATCCTAGTTGATACGGCGGGGAGAATGCACGTGGACAAAGACCTAATAGAAGAGCTTAAGAAGGTCATGAGAGTAGCGTCGCCAGACATGAAGTTACTGGTCATCGACTCGCTTACTGGAAACGATGCTGTGGAACAGGCTGTTATATATAATAAAGAGGTGGGGGTCGATGGATTCATCTTAACAAAGGCCGACGCTGACACCAAGGGAGGGAGCGCGTTGAGCGTGGCTATGGAGACGGGAAAGCCAATTGTATACGTTGGCGTAGGGCAGACTTACGAGGATCTTGTGCCCTTTTCGAAGAATTGGCTGATATCGCTCATATTGGAGGGAATCGCAAATGAGGGAACGGAGAAGGGATCGGAAGACAGCGAGGGCTAAGAGAGAGGTTTTAAGAGCATTTGACAGGTCATTACAATTGGCATTAGCTCATGAGGAAGCGGATCCTTCGAAACTCGGTGAATCGGTTTTGAGGCTCTCGAGGAAGCTAAACGTTAGGCTTGGAAGACCTAGGAATCTCTTCATATGCAAGAAGTGCGGGACGATGCTGATACCTGGGAGGACTGGACGATACAGAGTCCACTCCGAGAGGGGCATATCCTATCTTGGGATCAAGTGCTTATCCTGTGGCTGGTACAGGAAGGTCATAATTAGGGAAAGGTGATTAGCTTGGGGAAGAACGAGATCAGAATTGGGAAAGCGGGATTGAGCAAAGAGGTTGCTGAAGAAATAAAGAGGAGGCTTGAGGAAGAGGGTGAAGTGATGGTGAGGATCAATAAGAACCTCATCGCCCTAGGAGAGGACAGGAAGGAAATAGCCAAAAAAGCAGCAGAGCTTGTCTCTGCTGAACTTGTAGAAGTTAGGGGCTTCACCTTCATTCTCAGGAAATCAAAGGGCGGGGAAGCCGCCCACTAACGGGCTCTCCATGCCTTTCTTGAAATAAGCGTAGGGCATAGACTCGGTGTTATAGATAGCCGCATATTCCCCTCTTATGTCTATTCCTATAACGCCGAATGTATCATCCTTGAATTTGGACCTCGTATACTCTAGAAGAGATTTTCCGGAAAGTTTAACTGAGCCTAGAAGAGTCGCTTCTTCCACGATTTTCCTGGAGATCCCTAATATAAGGATGAGCTCCCCGATCCCCGTAGCCGCCGCCGCCGCGAAATGGTTAGCGTAGAACCCAGCACCAGGCACGGGGGAATCGCCGATTCTACCTGGCATCTTTCCCGATATTCCGCCTGTGCTCGCGCCTGCGGCTGTATGGCAGAGCTGGTCCACAGCAGCAGCCCCAACAGTATCTCCTCTCCATTCCGACCTAGATACTAGCCTATGCGAGACCTGATCCCTTTTAGACAGAAGGAAAGGATCTTCGGAGAAGCCGTTGCTGAGAGCGAATCTCCTCGCGCCCTCACCGGAGAGGATGACATGAGGAGTCTTTTTCATAACTAATAGGGCGACTCGTATGGGGTTCTCTATACCTCTCAGAGATGCGACTGCGCCCGAATCCAAAGTTTCCCCATCCATAAGCCCAGCGTCCATCTCTACGAAGCCGTCTGAGTTTGCAACTGATCCCCTACCGGAATTGAATACTCCCGAGCTTTCCATGTGCGATATAGCTTCCACAATGGCCTCAACAGAGGTACCGCCTTTTTCCATAATCTGGAGACCTGCCTCCGCGGATTCCATCAAAGCTCTCCTTGCTGCCTCTCTCCTATCTGAAGGGGCCGAGCTCCACTTTCCTGCTCCTCCATGCACAATTATAGCTGGAACACAGGGCAAACAGACCACCGGAATTTAGAAGGCACTGAGGGAAAAATAAGTTTATAGAAATAGCAAGAAAGGTCTACTTGGAAAATAATGAAGATTGTAGAGAAGCTTTTTTTGTGAAATTGAACGTTCAATAAAGGATAAAATTCTTAGACCTTAACGTAAAAGTCGAGGTAAATGGGTTTGAAGATAAATCCTGTAAGATTAGCTGTATTCATGGGCCTCGTTTACGCGTTCACTGTAGCTTTTCAGTTCTCTCAGCCCGTTACAGGGGGATATTTCAACTTTGGCGAAGCTGCCATATACGTTTGCGCTCTGATTTCGGATCCATTAACCGCTGGGCTAGCGGGAGGCATCGGTTCATCGCTCGCAGACGCTACCACAGGCTACGGGATATTCGCTCCAGCAACATTGGTCATAAAGTTTGCAGAAGGCTATCTCGCATCTTTCCTCTTCAGACAAATTGGAAAAAGTAAAGGGAAGATCTCTACGTTGGCTGTCGGCTTCATATATATGATAGCGATTTCAGTAATAGGAGGAAAATATATGAGCGGATCAGCTTCCTTCTCGGTGATGAGCTCAAGCTACTCGTTTTTCTTCCCCTGGGAAATTTGGGTAGTGCTAGGAGTAGGGATAATGGCTGCACTTATAGTTCTTGAGAGGAGAATGAAGGCTTCCGGAGAGTTTGGCTCCCTCCTCCTTGCGGGTTTGGTTATGGTCGCTGGCTACTTCCTCTATGAATACTTCGTTAGCAATCCGCTTACAGGGAGACCGAGAATTGCAGCAGTAGCAGAAGTACCGGTTAACTTTGGACAGGCCCTAGTTGGTGCTATGGTAGCAATACCGGCTTACGCATTCCTTAAAAAGGCAGGATATGTTGAAGGAGAAGAAAGCGATGGAGGTCAAGATGGCAGAAGCACCGAGTAACAGGGTCGCGGTAGTTGAGAACCTTGAAGCTCTATATGGTGCGAAAAATTATGTGATAAGAGGATTAAGCTTTGAGCTCGGTCCGGGGGAGATGCTTCTTCTTGTTGGAAGCACGGGCGCAGGAAAGACCACGGTTGCCAACATTCTATCGGGAAACGTACCAAGGTTAGTCAAGGCGGTGGCCAATGGAAGGATATTCATTAGTGGAATAGATCCAAGGAATGCTGCAGTGGAGGAAATCCTCAGCGCCGTAGCACTCGTACCACAGGAACCTTGGAACGGTATCATAGGCGATACGGTAGAAAACGAGATGCTCATTAGCAAGATGTTGAGCGGGGAAGAGAACGTTTATAGCAGCGATCTGGAGGAAGAGCTGAACATAGGCAGACTGTATGAAAGAACAACATTCACGCTCAGTGCGGGAGAGACGCAAAAAGTAGCAATAGTATCTAGGATGAACCTAGGCGCAAAGCTCATAGTTTTGGACGAGCCATTAACGTATTTGGATGAGGAATCTAGGGAAAAGCTGAAGGAGATAGTTAGGCGACTTTTGAGCATAGGGAAGTCTTTAGTGATAACGGGCCACGAAAAGGATTTCTGGGGAGACATCGCATCGAAAGTTATTGAGCTCCCCCACGGGAAAGTGGAGCATGTCAAAAATTTTACGGCTGGGCTAGATATTAAGGAAACGAGCGAGCATCCCACCATCGAGTTTAGAAAAGTTGACTATAGATATTACCCATCGAAAAGCTATATTTTCAGGGACCTGAATTTGAAAATAGAGGGCAAAGGAATTTTCCTTTTAAGAGGGCCGAATGGTTCAGGTAAGACCACTCTTCTGAGGATAATCTCGGGCTTAACGAGGCCAAAAAGGGGGAAGGTGATCGTTTCTCATCCGATGCTATTTTTACCGGATAATCCGTTGCTTTTCTTCAGCAAACCAACAGCGATCGAAGAGATAAGGTCCTTCGGTAGCTTCCCTAAAGCTGAGGAGTTTCTCGGCGAAGAGCTACTGCGAAAAAAGGTGAAGGAGATGAGCAGCGGACAGAGGAGGATCGTCTCATTGATTTCTGCGGCACTCTCAGGAAAACCGATATTGCTCATGGATGAGCCCACCGTTGGCTTGGATCCTTATTATAAAAAGGCTGTGCTCGAGATCCTTAGGGCTCTAGCTGAAGCAGGGAGAATGCTGGTGATCTCTACGCATGATAAAACCTTGGAGAAAATAGCCGACGATATCATAGATGTAATGAAGCTGAGGTGCTCAGATTGCTGAGGGAAGCTATTGGCTTTCTCTCTAACATAATAGTTAATTCAATATTCGTGAATCCTTCAGCCCCTCACAGGAGGGCTTCTGCTCTTTCGAAAGTCTTATTCCTCGCATCAGCAATCTTTGCATTCTACGAGTCCCCGTCTCTTGGCTTAGTCGTTGCTGCAGAGATCTTGATTATATATGTGCTTTCTACCGGAGATCTCGTGGAGCCAGCATCGATGTTCGTCCTCTCTTCGATTCCAGCCCTTTGGATGGCTGCGACAAGCGTCCCCTTTTTAGCTTTTTCCGGTTCACTCTCATCCTATAAGGTATTTGAGATATTCTACAAGACGCTTTTCTACTCTTTATTCGCAATACTTGCCGCTGGGCTGATCACGCCGCGAGATTTGTCCCGGATAACGTATGTTTTCACGAGGAAGGTTGCGTTTCCCCATTTGCTTTGGTCTCTCATCCCTTCCCAGCTTAAAGATGCCACCGTCTCCTTCAATGTACAAGAAATGAAAGGGACCCCCTTGAGCAGCAGTCTGTTCGCGGTATTTTCTGAGCAGCTCGAAAGGGCGGATCAAATAATGATAGCGAACTACCCTAGGCTCGAATCAAAGGTAAAGAGGCTCGTAAAAGGAAAGGAAAATGAAAAGTTCACTTTCGCTTTTTTTGTCGTCTCCTCTATAAACGTGGCTCTTGCGCTAATAGCATATTTCTATCTTTAGCCTTATTTTAGCGAACATGTTATTTAAAGG
>JAEMPT010000059.1 GCA_022759165.1 Thermoprotei archaeon | reverse complement strand
GCGGGGTCGGGACTGCCCTTAGAGCCTGTGGACAGGAAACCTCTGCTATACAACCACTCTGAGAAGGGGATGTATAGTAAGTTTCCTGGAAGAAGCAGGAAATCCCTCACCGCGAGGTGGGGATGCCCCGTCGTGAGGGCGGGGTAGTTCACATCAAATAGTCCTCGAATTTAAAATCAGCTTTCAAAAATGAATAATTGCGGGGCAGCAGGATGGAACCAATACTCATAGATGGAAGCTTCGGTGAGGGTGGAGGACAGATAGTCAGAACCTCGATCGCCTTATCGGCGATCAGCGGTTTGCCGGTCAGAGTAATCAACATAAGGGCAAAAAGGCAGAATCCAGGACTTCAACATCAACACATCGCTGCAATACAGGCCGTTGCTCTGCTATCGGGTGCGATGGTAGAGGGAGCTAGGCTAGGCAGCGCAGAGATCACATTTATTCCGGGTAAACTTCGTTCAGGAAGCTTTAAATTTGACGTTGGGACAGCAGGTAGCGTAACATTAATAGCACAAGCCGTATTGCCGATCCTTCCATTCTTGCCTGGACCAACTTCCTTAGAAATAAGGGGTGGCACGGATGTTAAATGGAGTCCTACCTCTGACTATTTCGCCAGTGTAGTGAAGGAGATCGCAGAAAGAATAGGCATAGCTTTTTCATTCGAGATTCTAAAAAGGGGGTACTATCCAAAAGGGGGCGGCCTTGTGAAAATATATATAGATGAGCCGCCTGGTTCTATAAAACCATTCCGTCTAGTAAAGAGGGGTGGCTTGAAAAAGATAGAGGTGAAGAGCGTAGCGCACAATCTACCGAGGCATGTAGCAGAGAGGCAAGCGAGCTCCGCTTCACGTTTGGTCGCTGAATCGTTCAGAGAATTGAATATAATTCAGTCAATAGAAGACGACTCCGCTGGCAAACGCTCTTTGGACCCAGGATCTTCCGTGACGCTCATTGCATACACGGAATCTTCTATATTGGGTGCTGACTCATTGGGGGAAAGGGGAAAAAGGGCTGAGACGGTTGGAGAAGAAGCGGCCATGAAGCTAGTGCAAGATCTGTCAACGGAGATGGCGTTAGACAGACATATGTCCGACATGGCGATCCCCTTAGCAGCGCTAGCCGGGAGAGGATCCGAGATCGGAGGAGCGATGTTAACAGAACACGCCCTTACCAATGCGAAGGTCGCGGAGCTTATATTGGACGTTAAGCTGGAAATAAATGGTAGACCTCAGAATCCATTTGTACTGAGGGTCCTCTAGGTTATTAATCGCTTTTCTCTAGCTCCTCTCTAGAATGAGATCTTCAGTTATGTTCTTCATCGTTGCTTTGAACACAGAATCTTCTAACTATCTCTAAGATTATTGAAGTTGTGCTGTTCGGGAAGAAGCTTACGTCCCTTTTTTCCAGTCTCATCACTTCCACGTTTCCGAGGCCCCTTTTTTCCAATTCTTCTTTCAATTTATCTTCGTTTACCTTTTGGTCTGGACCTAACAAAATTATATCGGGAGAAAGTTCAACTATTTTCTTGAGATAGTCGTTCTCGTCTCCGAGGACAGCATCCTTCACCCATCTTATAGCCTTGACCATCTCTAGCCTTGATTGTTCAGGAAAAATTGTGTCCCTCCCCTTCGCCCTTTTAGCATTTATATCCCTAGAGACAATAACGAATACCTCGCCCAAACGCGAAGCGGCCTTGATAAAGTGAAGATGGCCAGGATGAAGCACATCGAAGGTACCAGCAATTACAACCCGCTTCGGGGGGATCCTTCTCCATTTTATTTTAATTTTTCCTTGGATAGCCAAAGAATCTATCAATCCTTCTGCATATGATATAGTCGCTATTGCTGTAGCGCAGTCTCCCAGTGAGAGGTAATACTCTGAATCTTTTAAATATAGCTCCGAAAGCTCGATCAATTTCCTCTCCATATCGGAAATCCCGCTAGCTCCTTCCTTTGCTTGTTGGATGGCATCCTTTACCATCGATATGTAAAGGGAAGCGCGTTCACAAGCCTCGCTCACGTCCTGAACACCTCTATAGACTCTTTTTCCATAAAATGTAGCTTTCCCGGAACTATTAATGAATGTGGTGGATTAAGCCTCTTTTCCTTCGCCTTACCAGCAGAAGTGAGAATTATCCTCTCGTCCGGCCAAGAGGCCCTTTCCACAATGATGACGTCGGTCCCTTCAGTGAAGGCCCCCCTTCTCTCTTCGCTTTCTATCCTAAGCAAAAGTTTCACTGCCTCAGCTGCATTAAGTGGACCAAACTTCTCGTCGATATCTAGGAAAAAGAATGTGTGCAGCCCTCTTTTCAAATTCTCCTCGAGAACCAGGTAAGGATAAGTCGAAAGGATCCCGTCCCTAGGATAAACAACGGTAGCACTTTCCCCAAATTTGTAGGAAAACAAACCTGTTTTCGATATGGAATAGGAGAAAATGTTTACCGATGGCATATACCTGACTCTGCACCCATACCTTTCAAAACGTAGACGTAGTGCCAAGTGGGTTGTTGCTATGAATGGATCGCCCACCGTAGCTAAAGCAACCTTATTTCCCATTGAAGCATGCCTAAGCAGCTCCTCCCCCGAATTATCTTCTAGATCTCTTCGGGAAACGTTCTTAATTTTTTCTTCGGGAATACCGAGATTTTTCAAAGATGTGTAAACATCGGGATAGTAGAAGCTGGTATACCCTTCTACATAAATTTTGTCAGCAGCCCTAAGAGCTTCTGCAGCTTCGGCGGTTATGTGCTTCTCCATGAGACCAAGTCCTACAAAGAATATCTCTCCATCGCACTTTTGCAAATGCACCAGCACCTCGAAAGGACTTTAAAGAATAGTCTTTAATTAAAAGTTGGGGGTTTCTAAATGGGTATATTGTACGTGGATGGCACGTTGACCATTGGAGGTGTTCCTGTTAACGAAATAGCCGAAACATTCGGTACACCGCTATATATATACGACGAATCGAGTATGCGGGAGAGCTTCTTGAATCTGAGGGGGGCTTTTACCTATAATAGGTTTGAAGTGCTATATGCGGCAAAAGCAAATTCAAATATACATATTCTAAAAGTTTTCAAGGACCTGGGGGCCGGTCTAGATGCCGTGTCGCCGTACGAGGTTCTAGTAGGTAGGATGGCATCATTTCCACCGGAATCAATTTTATTCACAGGAAACAGCGTCAGCGATGACGATATGAGGATCGTGGCTAATACAGGTGCGCTGATCAACGTTGAATCCATGTCCCAACTGAGGAGATACGCGGCTCTTTTCGGAAATGGGAAGATCTCTCTGAGACTGAACCTAGGATATGGCGGGGGATACCATTCCTATCTCGTGACTGGAGGAAAGACTAAATTTGGATTAAGCCTATGGGAGGTAAATGAGGCTTTAAAATTTGCGAGGGATCGCGGCATAGAAGTGATAGGGCTACACACTCACATGGGTTCAGGAATAACTGACTGGAAGCTTTACCAAAACGCGCTCCTGGAGCTCCTCAAAATTGCCGAACGAATAGAAGAGATAGAGTTCGTTGATGTCGGAGGGGGATTCGCGATTTCGTATAGAGGAAGCGATCCCTCATTGGATATACTTTCTCTCGGTAAATCGCTTTCCGGTGTTATGGAGAAATACAGAGATAGCACCGGAAAGGAGCTAAAGCTTCTAGTTGAGCCGGGGAGGTACCTAGTTGCAAGTTCAGGCATACTCATTGCTAGGGTTACTGATATCAAGAAGGTGGAATCATCTGATGAAAGCACTTACTTTGTAGGCGTCGACACGGGAATGGGACATCTTATAAGACCAGCGCTATATGGTGCCTACCATGAGATAGTGCCAGTAAAGCTAGCAAAGGATGCAGCTGAGATAGAGGCTCACATCGTTGGAAATTACTGTGAGAGCGGAGACGTTCTAGCTCATGGAAGAAAGATTCAGGTTGTTAAAGAAGGTGACTTGATAGCTTTGTTGGATGCGGGGGCTTATGGTTATTCGATGAGCTCAAATTATAACTTGAGGCCGAGGCCCGCAGAGGTTATTGTCAGGGACAATGGGAAAGTCGAACTGATAAGAAAGAGAGAGACGCTCGAGGATTTGGTACGTGGAATGTTTATTTGATGCTTTTAACATATCTAGAACGGTCATTTTTCATAGCTTAATCTCCTTTCTGTGCCTGAAATGTCAAGGTTTCAGCTATAAAGAAAATGGGGAATCAGGGATAAATTTGCCCAGGTTCTATAACAGAGCCAGGTTTCAGTGTAGTTCCGCCATTGACTATGGCTCCTTCACCTATGATTGACCCCTTTTTCTTGTAAGCCTCCCCTCTCTTTTTAGCTTCATGCACATCGAAGTTGAGTGTTACCACCATGGGTCTCATGGTTGACCTCTCTCCCAAGACGCTGTCCGTGACGTTGCAGTGAGACCCTATCGTCGCTCCATATCCCACATAGCTCCTTTTTAGTTCTACCCCAGCACCTATAACTGCGAACGGCTCAACGGATACGCCACTCCTCAACAGGGTGTGTGCACCGACGAAAGCGCCTCTTGAAATGTAAACAGGTCCTTTTATGACTGAGTAGTGGTCAATGGTGGCACCATCTTCGATTACAACTGAGCCCTCGATCACGGCCGTCGGGCTAACCTTAGCAGTCGAGCTGATGTATACTCCAGCTGTATCTGTCAATAGCGATTTGACCAATTCAAGAAGCGCCCATGGAGAAGTTATAGAGCTATGTCTCCCAGAGTATATGTAAAACGAGGGCCTTGTCCTTTTGAGGAACTCCACTATCTTTTCACGTATATTGCCTGGGGACTTGAGCATATCCAGGATCTCTTCCCTTTCCCCGAGTATCGTCCCACTAAACAAATAAGGCATGTCTTTTTCCCCGATTATCGAAGCATTTTTAACGTATTTACCGATGAATTCAACATCCACCCCAATTCTACCTGCCCTTTCTTCTAGAGAAAGCTGGTCCGGCACCAATACAGCGAGCGACTTGCCGCCAACTTCGTTCCACCCAGCTATAGAGCTCCGCAGGAAATCCCCTCCGAAAATATGGCTCCCGATTATAAGAGCTATGTCATTGCTCTTAGCCTGAGAAACCGCCTCAATAGCGCAATTTACGGCGCTCTCTTCTCCGCATTCTAAAAGTGATACTTTCTCTCCTATTGTTCCCCTTACATTGGGGGCTATCGAATGGTATGTCATAATCGCGTCTTCAATTCCAGCTCCTAAGATAGCCTGAGCAACCCACACTGCTACAGGCTTTCCAAGAACAGTCAAGTTTGGTACTGGTTTCTCCCTTTTCAGTAATGGGAAAAGCGTCTCTATGTCTTTTCCGCTTACATATACGGCTGAAACCATAAACCCATCACTCCACAGTAACGGTTTTTGCTAGATTTCTCGGCCTATCGGGATCATGCCCCCTCCTAACTGCAGTATAGTAAGCCAGCAACTGGAATGGAGGGGTCAATGAATATGGCTCGAGCATATTACCCGCATCTGGAACAGCAATTATCGCTTTAGTCCCCAGTCTTTCCTTAAGCTTAAAAGGGGCTATAGCGACAGTCATGGCACCTCTAGCATTCATTTCCGCTATGTTTCCCTCCAGCTCAGAAACCATCTCGGATGTAACAATGAAAAAAACAGGAAATCCTTGCTCGACTAGGGCTATTGGCCCATGTTTCGACTCTCCCGCCGGATAGGCCTCCGCATGGATATAAGAAATCTCTTTTAACTTGAGCGCTGCTTCGTATGACAGCGGGACTCCAAGCCCTCTACCAAGGAAATACATGTTTTGGACTGCGTGGATCCTTTCGGCCATGCTTTTCACAACGCCTTCCGTCATGCTTATCGCTTCTCCCGCCACTCTTCCCGCATCAGCTAGCTCGCTGAGCATCGTTTTCTCTTCATCCATTCCTATTTTGCCCAGCTTAGAGGCGAGCTTTATAGATAAAAGGGATGCTACGAGAGTCTGTGTAAGGAAGGTCTTTGTGGCTGCGACACCGATTTCTGGTCCCGCTCTCATAGGGATTGTGAAGTCTGATTCTCTCCCTATTGTACTTCCCATCACGTTGGTTATCGACATTGCAATTGCACCCCTTGCCTTGAAGGCTCTTAGTCCCTTCATTGTATCTATTGTCTCGCCGCTTTGGCTAACGGCTATTATAACGTCTCCCTTATGGGCGAGATTCTCTACTACCCTATACTCTGATGCTATAAATGGATAAACTATCCTGCCCGTGAGCCTCTCAATGAAAAGTTTGAGGATGAGGGAAGCGTGGTAGCTGGTCCCAGCGGCAGTTACAAAGATCCTTTCGCCGGAAGCCAAAACATCAGCGGCCCTGTCTAAGATATCATCGCTCATCAAACCATCATATGTGTTCTTCAAAACCTGTGGCTGCTCGTGAATTTCTTTTATCATGAAGTGGGGGTATCCGCTTTTCCTAACCATGTCTGACTTCCAGTCCACGGTAACTATCCTTTTCTTCGTGTCTATTATTTCTCCGTTGAGGTTTTCAATGTGTACATCGCTAGGAGAAATCCATCCAACCTCCCCATCCGATAGAGGTATAAAGGAACTCGTATAGTCCAACATCGCTGGAATGTCGCTGGCTAGTAAGTTCAAATTCTTAGATAGACCAACTATTAATGGGCTCTCCTTCCTAGCGAAAAATATCTTGTCAGGCTCCTTTTTCGTTATCACAGCTATAGCATAGCTACCCTCTACCATGGAAATGGCTCTTTTGAGAGCATTGAAGAAGTCATTGTTTCTGTTGGAAAGCTCTTCTAGGAGGTGCGCGACAATTTCGGTATCGGTCTCGCTCTTAAAGGAGTGCCCCTTGGAAGCGAGATCCTTCTTCAACTCTAAGAAGTTTTTCACAATGCCGTTATGTACAATTGCTATCTCTTCCTTGCAATCTGTATGAGGGTGCGCATTAATTTGAGTTGGGGGACCATGAGTTGCCCATCGAGTGTGCCCAATCCCCACAAACCCAGGAGTGCCTTCAAATCCGTATTCCTTCGAGACCTTGTCAAGCATTCCATCGCTTTTCTTCACTATTAGCTTTCCCGAAGATGGGTCTATCAAGGCGATCCCAACGCTGTCATAGCCCCTATATTCAAGCGATTTAAGCGCTTTTGTTATGATAATAGATGCCCTTGTTGGCGCGTTAGCAGAAGGGTTGCATGTAACGCCGATGATGCCGCACAAGTCCTAAAGCACCTGCAGTTTTTTTACACAAACGAACTTTAATGTTTTTCATCAGGCTTTCTTATATCTTTAGCGAAGCAGACCCTCCAATGTCGCGACGAGGTTTTCTGTTATGCGATAATTTCTATGATAATATTTACATGGATTGAGCGAAAGGATAATCCTTTTTAAAACTTTAACGGAGACAACGAGATTTGAGGGCGTTGCCTTGAACAATGGATATAAGTATTTCGCCGTTTATGCTATAGCGAGCATTCCGCTCAACTTCGTAGCAAAAGATCTACTTTATGTTGCCAGCCCATTTTCCCTAACTGCCATACGATTTGCTACGATGGCTGCATTTCTTCTAGTGCTTTATAAAAAAAGGCCGAAAATAGGCGTATTTGAAGCGACTATGGGGCTCTTTATATATATTAGTACTATACTTTGGCTTCTTAGCCTTACTTTGCTCACTCCAGGAGACTCAATCGTAATTAGCTATTCTATGCCAGTAATAGCCTCTCTGCTTGGAAAAATTTTGCTAAAGGAAAGAGCGAATCTTTGGGGAGCCATCATATCAATGTCGGGGTTTATCTTATATTCGATTCCGCTCTCGTCTGGCAGCACGCTTAGGGGATCCCTCATCTCGTTTCTCAACGCATTTTTCTGGGCAGCATACTCGGTTCTTTATAGGACCAGAAAAGAGACGGATGTTATAGAGGAGAATGCATCTATCTTTTCAGTTGTGGCAGCGATATCGGTTCCCTTGGCTATAATCGATCCGACAGTTAAAACAGGTATACTGGAGCCTCGGCAAGTCTTTGACCTTTTCTGGTTCTCAGTGATTGGAGGGGTTTTTCAATTCCTCTCTTGGAATAAGCTTATCGTTTATGAGGGAGTGGAAGTAGCAACTGTGAGCAGTTATCTTGTACCTATATCAGTGCTTTTGATACAATCGATTTATCAGCATATTCCTCTAGAACTGCTTCAGATCCTGGGTCTTTCGGTGGCTATCTCGGGCGTATTTCTTTCGGTCATGAGAACCAATAATGGTAATTGAGGGTGCGGTGAGCCCCCCGAACCAGCAAATGAGGCTGGAGGCGCAAAGCACCAGCTAAACACTGGAAGCCCCATCCTTCAGGGCGAGTAGCTCACTGAAAATACGAAGGAGCATCAGGGGAGGTTCACCAGATCATTGGCTAAGGCTCACTTATAGTGTCCTCATCATCTGCCCTCTCTAATGATACTCCTCAATTCCTCGCCTATATTCTCCACCTTCAATGGCATCTGAAGCCCTGTCTTTCTAATTCTAAGTATAACTGTCCCACTTTGCTCCTCCTTTTCACCGACTATGATAATAAATGGAGTCCACCTCATGCCCCATTGCCTAAGCTTTTCTCCGAGCTTCGCTGAGGATTGATCGATGAAAACTCTAGACAACCCAGCCTCGCTTACCCCTTTAGCTATTCTCTCTATGTAAGAAGCTGAAACGTTTCCTACTTTTAGCAAAACTGCCTGATAAGGAGAGATGCTAATTGGAAGCTCTGGAGAAATTTCCCCCTTATCCTCAAGAGCAAGCAATCTGTCTACCACGAGAGATATGATAAAGCTGTTTAAAAAAAGATATTCGCTTTTTCCGGAAAAAGCCTTTATAGGGAACGAGGCATCAACACCATGCTCGGCGTATAGAAGATCTCCTCTTTTTTCAAGCTTCATAACACCATATTCTTCTCCTTTTGGTAGGCTGAAATCAGGCAAAGCCAATTCCAACAACTTTTCTCCTCCAGGTCTAATCGTGAGGAGAAACGATCCGCCATTTGGGCAAGCGCTTAAGGCTTTCCTGAGATCCTCGCTAAAGCAATAGCTCGCTTTAAATAACCCGTTCTGATGTAATAGAAGTGACCATGGATCGTCTATGACGAGAGCATGCTTGTTCGGCTTTAATCCAAACCTTGGTAGGTAATCGGTCAATAGCTTGTCATGCATGCTCCTCGATAGTCTGATGATTGCCTCTTCTCTATCTTTCTCGTATCCTCTAGATAGTTCGGCTAAAGGATGACCATAAGCTTCGAGTGAAAACTCCTTGTACCAGCCAAAGGGAGCCCTTATCACCCTTTCATAACACGCCTTGGTTTCACTCTCTAAAACCTTCAGAATTTCGAAGGATTTTTCGGGAGATTCTAGCGAGCTGGAGAGGTGGGCATACGGATATATGACGATAGCAGAAGCTTTTACCTTAGAAGCATGGTCGCATATCCCCCTCGCCGCTTCTCTTGCGAGATCCTGGTCATCCCCCACCTCGATCGATGAGAATGCTACTAGAACGTCTTCAATTTCCTTTGAGCTTTCTCCAACGTTTTCCGCGATTTGCAAAGCCTTTTCCGTTGCTTTGTAGTAGAACTTCTTAGCATGAATTTGGAGAATCCTCATTAAAATTCCCCGCTTACATCGAGAGGAAGCTTTTTTTCTCCCCTTGTTGCTGTGGCTGAATCGCCGGAATAGGAGGAGGGACCTGAAGCTCTCTCGAAATAATTATCAGCGAAGTTAGTGCGTGCGGAAAGATCAATGAAGATACGATCGCTACCCTCTCGTCCTGCTTCCTTTTTTCAAATAACTCTACCCTCTCGTCGTTTCCCTGTGCCTGTATCTTAGCCTTCCCTCCCAGGCTTATTGAAGCCGCCATGGGATCGGAGGTTAAATTTACCTTGAACTCATAAATTCCTACTCCAGAAGAGGGATCTTCGCTTATCTTCGTGACACTCAACTGTGTGTTGTATCTGAACATAGGCGGCAGTGCCTCAGAAATTCTTTCTCCGTTTATCCTCTCAACTACTATCTGTACTATTGGCAATTTTACCTTCCTCCTCTCCTAAAATAAGCACGGAGATTTGAGCGGCCCTCTTTTTGGCATCATTTTCATCTCGACCCGAGACATTAATTACTATACCTGTCCTCGTGTCTCTGAATTTGAACCGTTTAACTCCATTTATTTCATACTCTTCGATAAGGTTCAGCCTGTCTTCATTTTGGCTCATAATCAACGCCCTCATCACGATGATCAGCGATCGAAGACAAAATCATCGCCAAATAATAAATGAGATCCAAGGCGGACCTTTCCCTCCTAGGTGGGAGTGTGCCCATTTTCGGATTTATATTCAATATATAGCAGGCCGGATTCCGTTGCCGTTTATTTTTTGTGCTTTTAATTGATTTTTGCTTCTCAATGTTTAATAATACTATCGTGTCCCATCTTATTCAAATTGGCAACGAAACTGCTCTATATTTATATGATACGCTTTCACCGATGTGAAGTCTTCACGGCTGATTGAGATATGAGCTACCCCGTCCTAAAGGGCGAGGCTTCCACCGTTCAGCTGGGCTTCTCGCCTTTAGCCTCATTTGCTTGTTTGGGGGGCTCACCTCTCCCCCATCCCGCAGAGCTCATTGCCCTGCGGGCTATGATTATGCTTGAACTTCCTTCTGCAAATAGGAACATCCTCGCTGTGAAGGGGAAGATTTTCAGTTATAATTTAACTACCTTTAAGTCGTGGTTTCGTATTCGCTGACCTCCTCCCGTCCTAAAGGGCGGAGGTTATTTTCTTCTGTTCGGGATTACTTCTGTCATTTGAAGGGCATTTAGGGGGGTCAGAGATTCCCCCATCTTAACTTACTTGAGAGGTTGCCGATCCCGCATCCAAGAGCTTAGGGGCAACCGTAATTCGAATCTTACTCATCATCAAAAGCAATTAAGGAAAGAAAACTGTAAGCTTTTATCATCCCCGCCATAAATGGCGAGGCTTTCAGTTGTAATAACCTACTTCCCGATCTAAAAAAGAGAATTTCCT
>JAEMPT010000122.1 GCA_022759165.1 Thermoprotei archaeon | reverse complement strand
ATTTATAACTGAAAACCTCGCCCTTCACTGTGAAGATGGCGAGGAAGGCGAAAAAAGCTTTTTTGCCTCACAGGTACCTAAATGCAAGCATAAACATAGTTCATGCCTTAATGAGCTCTGCGGGATGGGGGAGAGGTGAGCCCCCCCGAACCACCAGATGAGGCTAAAGGCGAAAAGCCCCAGCTGAACGCTGGAAGCTTTGCCTTCAGGGCGAGGTAGCTCACTTCTTATTAAAGTTAGCGATTCCTATTTCTCCACCAGAAAGAGCAGCGATATCAAGTAAACTCTCGAGAACGTCTATCGAATAAGCGACGATCCTCCTGCAGCTCTCTATAACGTAGCTATAGTATATAGTAGGGCGATCTATGCTCTTCCTGAGCTCTCCTTCTTTCTTTATGAGGAAGAAGGCTTTCTCCGTGGCAAGTACCAACTTAGAATAGCTGAAACTCTCCAAGAGCTCCTCGATTATGTCGAGTAGCTCCTTTTCTTGCTTCAAGTATGATTGGAGCATAGAGAGCTGTGACTCGCCTACTTCGCTGCTTTTCAAAGATTCCATTAGGTTCCTAGCTATAAGAGATATGTGATCTCCGACCCTTTCAAGGGATTTGGTGATGAGGGCATAATGTGGGAGCATATTTGGAGGTACGCTCTCACGGGCTTCTAAGGTTGAAGCCGAAGCGGTTATGTATCTGAGAGAATATAAGTAGAGTCTATCCAAGAGGTCATCTCTCTTATATATGTCGCCCATAATTCCTATATCCTTAGATTGAATCGCCTTGACTGTATCTTCAACCATAGATGAAATCGTCTTTATCATCTTCTGCTGCGCAGATTTAAGGTCATAGAACCTGTTATCTAGAATTACTCCTAGGATCACCTCATCAGATGTTTCTTCGATAACTTCTAGCCCAAGGACTTTCCCCTTAAGGAAATTGAGCACTGAGAGTACCCTTTCCTTACACTCAATGTCCTTGAATGACAGCTTGATTTCCCTAGATCCCGTGAGGTAATACGCTAGGATAGCCCTTGCTATGACGTCATCGCTTTCGATGCAAGATATGAAAAGCTTAGCAACAGGTGGCTCTGTCCTTTTGCCGACAAGGGGGGATATTCTGAGGGAGCCGTCAGCGAGCTTCTCAACTGTTACCTCGTTACCCTCCTTTATGCCCATTTCATCGGCCCATTGCTTGGGGATACTAACTATATATGTCGAGCCTCCTACTACCTGTACTTTCCTCCTATACAAACCAGCTCACATGCTATATATAAATTTCAAAGAACTATATATGTCTTTAACACATATCAGGCCCTAAATAGCTTGTTCGAACTTTCGATCAAGCTTTTTAGACCTGCGAGGCCCTTGGAGTATATAAGAGAGTGAACTCCAACGGCGCTCGCCCCAGAAGATATATAATCTTGCACGTCCTGCAGGCTCATTATTCCTCCTGTTCCTATGATGTTCCTCGCTCCACCATCGCTTAGCATCTTAACCCTTGCCATAGAAACTGGCTTCACGCATTCTCCGCTCATTCCTCCGAATCCCCTTTCGGTTTTGAAGTACTTTTCTCCATCTACTAACACTAAAGCAGGAATGATCGCATTCATTATGTGAGCGATCGAGGCCCCCCTCTCAACAAACTGGTTCCAAGCCCTAACAACGTTCGAAATCGTTGATGGGAATTTCACTGAAATAGGAATTGAGGAAAATGAGCTAGCTACTTTGATATGCTCGGTTGTTAGTTTAACCAGGTTGACTGGATCAAGGAGATCTCCTGGGTCTTTTCCTGAGCACCCCATAACGAGCGGCGTAGGGTTGTACTCAACGATGTCGCATCCTGCTTCTTCGAATAATTTTACAGCCTTTTCAGATAGTTCAGGCTCTCTCTCTACATAGCTACAGATTACCTTAACTTTTTTAGAGTGAGCATATGCTACGGTCTTTTTAATGAAGCCCTCCTTATCAAAATAGCTATGGCGTATACCATATGAATTCACATAGCAATCGCTTCCCTTCAATTTATAAAGCCAAGGCTTAGGATGAGAAGAAAGAGAATTTGAAGAGTAAGTTCCAAGTGTTACCGCTCCTATTCCAAAATCGATCGCTTTGAGTATTAGCGCATCATTCAGCATTCCTCCGCAAAGCACGATTGGATTCAGGAGTTCGATTTCTTCCAACTTCCAGCTCAAGTCGATCCCCTTTGTGATTGAAAATTTCTCATTTTAGAGCAGAAGATTAGGAAGATAGACTTTTTAACCTTCCAAGAGTTCGGTGGGCAAAGGTCCCTTTCCGTGACAAAGGATAGTTCACGATGAAATGGCCTCCCGAAATAAATTAGTTGATGAAGTAATTGTGCCTCCAAAAAGGTATTAGCTTGTAGGAAACTCCACCTCGTATATAGGACACATCATTTCGATACCTCGAAAAACCTTGATGCATTCTTCTCCTATCGAGACTTTCCCTTCGATTTCTCCCCATGCTCCCACGAGCTGACCTTTATTAAACAAAAGCCTAAGCTTCTTTCCAGCAGAGCGACAGTTCAACAGCAAGAACTTTGTATGCTCCTTGCTCATTTCTGCTACTTTTTTCAAGAGTTCTTCATCGATTGCTGAAGATTCCAGACCCACTGAGACAGACGATTTAAGCAATTCTGAGATGAATAACGGGTCACCTAGTTTTTCAGAAATTGATTTGTCCACAAAAACAGGCTTTGCTTCCTCCTTCTTTTCAACTTTCTCGGGTTTCTGCTCTGCTTCAACTTTAATGGTTTTTTCAACCGTCACAGGAGGAGCAACAGCCTTTGCTTTCGCCTTAGTTGCTTCCACTTTGATTTTTCCCCTTATTTTTTGAATTATAGAGGGGAGGTTTTTCTCTACGTTAGATGCTAAACCATTCAGAAAAAGGATGGCATTTTTTTCTTGTTCGTCCTCATATGGAGAAGTATACAGCATCTCAATTCTCAGGTCTGTTGCGTTAGTCCCTAGAGGAACGATCTCGAAAGTTAAGATGAAATCTATTTTTGCCTTGTATCTAATTATTCCCACTCCAACTGAAGTCTCGCCGGTAGCAGATAAAATTACTGAAAATTCTCTATTACCGAGGTCTTTTTCTTCTAACCTCCCAGAAAAAAAGCCGTCAACGTCAAATCCCTTCATCTTAAATTGGAATGTTTCCTTTTCCTTTTTCCCTAAATTTACTTTTGTCGGCATTAGCTGAAGAATGACTTCTAGGTCTCTAAGCGCGTTGAACACTTCTTCAGATGGATTTTCAAGCTTAACTGAAACCGCAATCTTTTTTGTCAAAGCAGACCAGCCTTCTATTAATAGTTTTACTTAGTTTTAATATTAAGTTTTCCATATTTGAACTACCCGTTCTTACGAAAGAGGCATCCTCACACTCGCGATGATGGTTTTCTGCTTCCTCCAGGAAACTTTTTGTACACGCCTTCAGAGGTTGTTCACCACCTGAAGAGCTTTGGAGCAAACAGCTTATTTCCCTCCAACTTTCTAGTCCTTCAGCATCTAGTAAAATATTGTGCACCTTAGCCTCAACTTGCATTGCCCTATGCAGCTTTTCTTCCGCTTCTCTAGTTAAGTAAACCCTGCATTTAAACAAGAGCTGTACCTTGTCATTCTTTTCCTTTTTTCGACTCTCCACATATTTTTTATATTAAAAAACATTTTCTATAAGGAGGCTATTTATCCCCTTCCATTAGAAAGAGGACTTTCCCCCTTTGACCCTTAAATAAAGTTAAATTTTGTATGAAGTTGCTACTACTTAGCTACTAAAAGGAAAAATTTAAATAGAGAAACGATCCAAGGGTTTGTCCCGTGGTAATACGATGAGCCAATGGGATTCTTCATAGGGCGATACTTGGGCTTCCTAGTAAGATATATGTACTGGTTCTCCGAGGTCTTCGCAATAGGCGCTAACATCGCGGCATCATCTATTTACATGTCCTACTGGTTCCCTGGAGTTAGCCCAATATTGTGGATGATTGCTTTCGGCCTCTCGCTTTTTGTTTTGAACTCATTAACGGTTAGGACGCTTGGGACGGCTAGTTTTTGCTTTCCATGATAAAGAGCGCTATGATAGTGCTTTTCATAGTAGCAGGGTCCTATATAATCCTTCGGGCAGAGCACTTTGGAACATCTTCCGCCTTGCTGAATGATGGATTAATGCCGAAAGGCGTGCCATGAATTTGGCTTGCTACCGTGGTAGCTATATATTCTTTCATCGGGATCGAGGTCGTCGGAGTTTACTTCAGGAGAGGCTAAGAACCCAGAAAAGGACGCCCCTAAGGCCCTTAGAAATACTTTAGTTCTTCTGACTTTGCTTTACGTAGGCTCTATAATAATAATTGTCTCAATGATTCCTCCAAACATGGCGGGGCTCTCGGAAAGTCCATTTGTCCTAGCATTCAGGGAAGTGGGAATACCTGCTGCTGCCTCCATAATCAACTTCGTTATATTGACTGCGGCGATCTCGGGAGCGAATACCAATTTATATTTGACTTCAAGGATGCTGTTTTCCCTTGCCAGAGGCGGTATGGCACCAAAGAAGCTGGAAGCGCTTAATAAGTTTAAGGCGCCCTTCAATGCTTTATTAGCTTCAATGATTGGAGTCGCGGCTGCGACAGTGCTTGCCTATGGTTTTGGTTCATCTTCATCTTATCTAATAGCTTTTGGAATAGCGACATTCGGCGGCATTTTCACATGGGCTTCCATACTCGCATCACACATAGCTTATTCGTTGAAGTTCAATAAAGGAAGACTTCCCCTGTTATCATTCATAGGGGAGGCACTTTTATTGAGTGCTCTAGCAACAACAGCCATAACGCCTGGCTTAGAAGTAACCATCCCATCTGGAATAGCAACGATATTCGTTCTTTCCTTGTTGTATAAACATTCGAAAAACTCTTCTCACAGATGATTTTTTCGAAAAGTTCAGCCTCTGCATTTAATCGAACAAATTTGATTCTAGCAATTTTTCTATCTCGCTGAGCTTTTTAATCGAAACTATACCGTTGATTTGGCAGAGCTCATGAACCTCCTTTTCTTTTCTATATCCGTAAAGTCCAGTATAGAGAATGGCCTTCATGCCGAACGCTGTAGCGCCCATGTAATCTTCTATACAGGTATCCCCTACATGGAGTATATCTCCTGAAGGAACGTTCAGCCTCCTTTCAGCAATACTGAATATGACTGGGCTTGGCTTTCCCACTCCTTCATCAGATGAGGATACTATCGCGTCTACATGCTGCGCTATTCCGGCACTTCCTAGGACTTTCCATAGCGATTTTTCAGGAAATGAGGTATTACTTACTATCGCGATCTTCAATCCTCTTTCCTTTAGCCCCTCTAGAACTGATGGGACTTCTGGACCAAGCTTTACTCTGTAATTCTCTATCTCATCAAGATACCTGGCCTCAACTATATGAAAAATTGACCCATCCAAGCGAATCCCTGCCGATGATAGAACTAGTTTAATAAAACCTCCGTATGGAATGGTGAGGGAGAACTTCCTCAGATGGATAAATGCTTTATTTAAAGCATCTTCGTTAAAAGTTACTCCTGTTTCATGAAGGCCCTTCTTCAACGCATTGAGCCTCATTTCCTGGTACTTAGCCTCGTCCTCCTCAGTTTCGTATATCAAGGTATACCATAAATCAAAACTTATTCCGCTTAAGACCATACGTGTATCCCTCTCTCGTATTGCTCGGAAGACGATTTTAAGCTATTACTTTTCCTGGAACCTAAAATCAAAGGTTCGAAAAAAAAGTTTTTCTGTCGCACTATGTTTCCAAAATTTTAGCTTCTGGAAAAGCTTCTAAGATTTTCTTCACTATTTCCTCTCGAATCATCTGGGCCTTGTAGGCATTCATTATCTCTACAGCTATTTCAAAGTAGTATTCGCTTTTTCGAGCCTTCATTGTTATCTCCGGTTCTGAGGCCAGCTCAGGTATAATCGTGCTCATTGCTTCTCTCATTTCTTCCATAGCTTCTACCGGATTTCTGTCTCCAGGCAAAGAAAAGGCTACTATATGAATCGACCCTATCTGTGTTGTTCTGTTAACCACTATAGAAGATGCTAATCGTGTATTCGGCACAAAAATTTTTTCTCTTCTTGGGCTCTCTAGGACGACCCCCGACCCGGTTTCTTCTACAAGCCTACCGTAGTAGCCATCTACCTCTACCCAATCTCCAATTTTTAGAAAACCAATGCTTCTCGTAGAATACTGAGCTCCCCAGTTTCTCAGTGAATCGCTAAATGATACAATGAGCGCTAAGCCTACTAACAAAAGAAGCGTTGTGAGAATCGATACTTCTGGAGATATGATGGCTACGGCGATGAGCGCAGCAACCACGTATATTATATATTTAATAACTTCCTCTATCTCTTTTCTCACTCTTCTATCGATGGAGCTCATGGCCTTTCCAAAAAGCGTGACAAATATTTTGTAATAAAGTAAACCGCTACTATAAATGCTGACGCTATGACTATCCTAAGAAGAACTCCGAAAATGGGATTCTCAAATAAAGTCATGATTGTTCATCCCCGTAAGGTAAGATTTTAGGCGTTCGAGCGCCTCGCATAAGTCCCTAACCTTAAAGGTTGCATAGTGTTTAAGATTCCAAGGCACGTTCCCTCTGTCTATTAAAATGGAAAAATCCGCCTCGAGGAACATGCATACATCTGGGAGAGAGTCGCCGATCGCGATTATGGGTCTCTTCCCAACAGACAAGACTCTCTCCCTCTTACATAAAGGGCATCTGATGCACCATGGAGTCTCAAACTTTTTTCCGTTGAATTTCACCTCTCCTGTGACTATACCTGATCTTGTTTCTAGCTCGGGAGCATGGATCCTAACCTTGCTATTTAAGCCCAACTTCTCCAGTACAGCTTCTGCAACTTGCTTATAGGAGAGCGTGACTATATTTACATCGAAGCCTTTATTTGAAAGCTCGTAGATTGTTTCCCGAGCGCATGGGCTGCTCCTTGTTTCGGAAGCCGCGCAAGCAATTTCTTCAAGCTTTATCCCTTTCAATGCTGAAGCTATTTTCCTCGATTTCAATTCCTCGGGAAAATCTGAGCTTAATACGTTCTCGATCCATCCATCCAGTCCAATTCTTCTTCCAACGGCGATGATCGATCGCTCATCGGTCAACGTCATATCCAAATCGATGAAGGCGCTCATTTAATTCCCCCTCTTATAGCTTTTCTTTATCAGCTCTTGCACTTTTTTTAGTATCTCGTTGGAGGAGATCTTTCTTACAACGAGAACAAAGAAGTCCCCTCTCTCTGTTTCTTCAGGGTTCTTCATCTTTCCGTCCGAAGGTGATAAGGCGATTAAATCTTTAACATCCTCTTGATTAGAGAGCATCGAGATTATAGTGCTGAGAATCCCCAAAGTATTAACGGGCCTCATAATTATCAAATCTACACCCATATTTGTCGGAAGGGGGTATAATGAGGGTCTGTCAATCGAGAGAAGGGACTTCACTTCATTCGTGATATTTTACACCGGACTGAGGACGTAGTTGGCGCCGCTTTTTGAAGCGATCTCAGGAGTTCCATCGCTGCTCATTCCATCTACGACTATTATCTCCTTCACTCCAGGAACCTTTTTTGCTATGCTTATTGATTTCTTGATGAACTTGACCTCATCTTTAGCTGGGAACACAATAGAAATTTCCATCTTCAATCGTTAATAGATTGAAGCTAGAAAAAATAAAAATTACGGTTTGCTTATCCGAGACGAGAGGGGGTAGGAAAAATTCATGTATATTATCAGCCAAGCTTCTAATAATCAACTATAAAATATCAAATCTGCGCTCCTTAAATCAGGTGTTCAAGTTTGAAGTACAACGTCGTCTTAATAAAGTTCGGTGAGATCGGCGTAAAAGGGGCTTTTGCGAGGAGGAGGATGCAGTCCGCTCTAGCGCGAAATATTGAACAAGCACTCATTGATTCGGGTTTCTCTGAGGCAAAAGTTAGAGTATTACCAGGCAGAATAATAGTTGAAGGGATCACCGAAGAGGGGAAAGAGGCTTTTGTTATCTCAAGAGTTTTCGGCGTAACTGGGGTGAGTAGGGCATATATGGGCTATTATTCTAACCTTGATGATTTAGTACAAAAGGCCGCAGATGAAGTTGAAGGAGATGTCAAAGGAAAAGTTTTCATGGTCAGAGGAAGAAGGGCTGAAGAAGAGAGATTCACGAGCAAGGATTTGGAAAGAGCTCTCGGCGCCGAGCTTCTTAAAAGAGGAGCTCTGAAAGTGAATCTCGAAAATCCCGAGATCAAGGTTTGGGTTGAGGCGCGTGCTGGAAGGTTCTTTATATATACTGAGGAAGTTACGGGACCAGGTGGCTTACCTCTAGGCACCGAAGGAAAATTGGTTGCCCTCGTCTCAGGGGGGTTCGACTCACCGGTCGCAGCATGGATGCTTATGAAGAGGGGAGCGAGGGTTGACATAGCCTTTTTCAACATCGGGGGGAAAGAGCAGAAGGAAAAATTCATTGATACTGTTCGGGCCTTAGTCTGCAATTGGTGCTACGGTTACAGCCCAAAAATCTTCGTCGTGGAGCACCGGTGGATCTTTCCATATCTTGAAAGATTTCCTGAAGGATTTAGGACGGTCGCCCTTAAAGCGTCTCTTTATATAGGGGCTGAGGCCATTGCTCAAAGGGAGGGTGCTAAGGCGATAGCTACAGGAGAAAGCCTCGCCCAGGTATCCAGCCAGACTTTAGATAATCTATATGCTACCGAGCAATTCGTAAAGATCCCAATTTTAAGGCCTCTTATAGGAATGGATAAGGAAGAAATAATAGATATATCGAGGAAAATAGGTACTTATGAGCCTAGCTCCAAGATGCCAGAATTTTGCGCAATAGCTGGGCATAGGGCGAGCATTTCCGTAGAAGCTTCCCGATTAAAAGATATATTCTCGAAGGTTTTGCCAGTAGATGAAATTAAAAGCCAGGTATTGAGCAACGTTATAACGCTTACTAAAGAGGAACTTTGCAGAAGGGGCCCGTAGCCTAGCCAGGATCAGGGCGCCGGCCTCCGGAGCCGGTGATCCGGGGTTCAAATCCCCGCGGGCCCGTCACTCTTTATAATCGAAACCCCCCTTTCAAGGCTGAATGTGGTCATCTAGTATATGATACTGCTACTATACTCTAAGTTTTTATTAAAGAGCTCGTAGTACATGGAAACAAAGCTAATACTAAGACCATAAAATATTTTTAAATATTCGGGAATATCGATGCGACAATTAAGAATTCATTTGCTTGAAACGATTTAAATCACTAAGAAATTAGCATCCGAGAAAAATAGATAGTTAAGTTTCATGTATGGAAATAAAATTGTTTAAAAAAATTCATTGTGCGTATTATGTTGCAGTGCACACATATGTATCTACTTCTGCGTGAATTGCCACGTATAGTTGGCTAGCAGCCTGCTCACTGGAGTCTAAACCTATGCGTGCCTCGTAAAATGTTGTTATATCCGTGAAATTTACTTTATATTCGAATTGACCTGGTATTGGGTTGCCATTAGCTTGTGGTATACCGATTAATTGTGTTGCAACTTGTATGTGTAGCGCGGTGAGGGAATGATTTTGGTTCATTACTATTCTCACTACTAGATCGCTTCCATCTCTCCAGATATAAACGTCTCCGACATCTGTATGTTGACCACGTATCAAGTCTGTTGTTTGGTTTCCACCAGTATAAACAACGTACATTCCCCAGTTACTTCCAGAGAAATTATATCCCTTTGCCCAGGCTGTTTCGGGGTTACCACTAAGATGACATACTCCCCCGTGTGTGCATTCCTCGCAGATAATATTATATGTGAAGTACATTCCCCAGTTTCCTCTACTATTAAACCTTGTTCCCTGGCCCCAAGCAGTCTCTGTTTGTACAGTGTCTCCATTCTCATTGGCTTTAGCAACGTTGGCGTGTGCGGCTATGTAAACGGTAGTTCCATTGTTAGTTGGGCAGCTAAGTCCAAAGACGTCTGAGAGATTTACAGTGAACTCATAGTACTTGCTCCATAGTCCAGTGGCAAAGTATGGGAATAGACCCGGTATTGGATTTGGAACCCGACCAGGTGTTTGTGGTATACCGCTCAAAGTTGTATTTACCGCTAAGTGAACTTCTGTTAGATACCACGCGGGATCGGTTATTACATATTTAACGTGGAGGATTATTGTTCCACTGTTAATTTCACTCCAAGTCTCCACGTAGCCAATCTGAGTATATTGCCCAGCTATTAATGGCGTAGTATATGAATTAGCTTGAATTACTTGCTTTAACACTAGTTGCAGTTAGTGGCAACATAGTCGTCATAAGTACTAATAGCAATAATAGGTATTACTACACTTATAGTTTTATTTTCCAAAATTTTCACATCAAACATTAATATGCAAAAATTAGGTTAATAAGGTTTACATAAGTACTAATATTAAGTTATTATTAAATAGATAATTAAGTTATAAAATTTTTTAAAAAACATTAAATGCAAATCACGATAATTAATTCACCTAATGTACTGTGTTTTCTTTGAATTGATTTTGAATAGTATTTGGATCTAAAAACACGCTAGTTCGCTGTTATACCATTTATTTATAAAAGCCGCTCGTGATCTCCCATCCTCTCAGTGTATCGTAGACTCTTTTATCATGCTTAACCATTAAAGCTGACTGTTATTGGAGGATTATTTCTGATATCATTCACTTGTGCCAAGTTGGCTTAGTACTAGCTGACTCCCTCCCCGATCTAATGTCGAGGCTTGAGTTGTAATGATTTCATTATTTAGAAAATGCTTTTCATATAACAAAAATTATTTTCAAGATCTAGTGATTTTATGTGAGTAGAGCCTTTTCCTTAACCAAAACGCCAGATTTACTAGGCTTATCATTACAGGAACCTCTATCAGCGGACCTATTACTGCTGCGAAGGCCTCCCCTGAAGCTAGTCCGAAGACCGCAACTGCGACGGCTATTGCCAATTCGAAGTTGTTACTAGCTGCCGTGAACGCGAGCGTTGCTGTTTTCTGGTAATCAATGTTGAAGTACCAACCTAAGAAAAAGGATATCACGAACAT
>JAEMPT010000101.1:9174-11118 GCA_022759165.1 Thermoprotei archaeon | reverse complement strand
CGTAATCGTAGTGTTGCCCACTCCATACAAACATGTAGTCTACTCCAAGCCTGTCAAGGGACCATATAACGGGGGCTAGCTTAATAGCCTCAGGCCTAGTACCAGCAACAATCATTATTGGCCTATTGTCTCTACTCATCTTTATATAAGCGCCTAGTTACTTAGGGAGACTTAGTCTCCTTGAACTTCTCGCTCGCTCTTTCTCCACCGATTCCCCAGTTCTCCTTAGGTATCTCCTGGATCACTATTTCAACTGCCTCCTTCCTTATGCCTAGATCTGCGAAAACCTTCGTAATGCCTTCTATGATCTTCTCCTTCGCTTCCTCCGACAAGCCTCTCCACATATATACATGGACTATGGGCACTGCGATCGCCATCTCTTTATATTAGCTCTCGAAGGATATACGGTTAACATTTACATCCACTCGATCTTCCTCATTTTCCTCCTTCCCAAGTTCTCCGCTACTATGACCAATATCGCGATTATGAAAATTATAACTCCCGTCTCCGAGATTATGGGTCCTTCGACAACGCTCCTCTGCGAGAAGTCCGGAGATTGCGTTAAAACTTTGAAGCTTGAGCTGAAGGATATGCCATTTTGAGAGAATATGCCATCCAAGCCTACGTTCAGCCATATAGCAGGATAGAAGGGCCAGAGTATGGGGGTGTATCCGCAGAATAGATCTAGGAATACATGGAGAGTGTATAGGGATATCCCCATCGCCGCATACTTCAAGTATTTTTTATCATAAAGTAAGATACCGAGGAAGACCGGGGCCCAGAAAACATAAGATATCGGTAGGCTGTGCGTGAACCATCTGTGCACCCTCAGAAGAGCATCTAGATCTGGCAAGAGGCCTGCGAATGATATGAGCAGAGCTTCCCTCGTTTTAAAGAATGGCCTCGATACTAGGAAGCTTGAGACGTAGTGGGTCAACAGATCAGGCATTTCCTTTTCGGATACCTCTCCTCAATCTTATGAATTTCAAGGATCATTTTCCAGAAGCTCTTCTGAAGCTCCTCACTATGAACGTTGAATTTCCATATGATACCTTCCTTATCTCCTCTCTCTCGAGGAGATCTTCTATTATTTTCTCAGGCTCCTCAGCAATTGAGCTTAGCCCCTTTATAGCATATTCGTATCTTAGAGGATGAACGCTCGTGACGTTCAATAGCCATTCCCTCGGATCCCCCCTTCCCTCGAATCTGGGGGGCTCAGGCATGTTGAGCAGTTCAACCCTCTCCTTCCCCAAATAGCCTGAGAATATATCGTAAGCCATAACTAGGTCCTTTTCATCAGGAGGTAGAACGAAGCTCTCCGCCGGAGGCCTTATCGGAACGGAAATGTATGCCTTGAAAAGCCTGAGCCTAGATAGGAACTTCCCAACGTTTTCAAAGCTCGATTCGGAATCGTTCAGGTTCCAGGAGATCATAGTCTCGGAAGTTAGCTTCCCCCTGAAGCTCTTTGATAGCTCCTCTATCCCCTCTAGTATCTTTCCCAGCTCAAGCCTACCGTTAGGTCTATTATACATTCTCCAGGTCTTCTCATCGACCGCATCAACCTTCACGGAGATGTAATCAGCTCCCTCTATATCCTTCCTCACATCCTCATAGAAAAGCAGTGAAGAGTTCGTTATCACCGCGACCTTAGCGTTAGTCTCTGACTTTATCCTCTCGATCTCCTTCCCTATGCATTTATCTAGAGTTGGCTCACCATCTGGTACGAATGTTACGTAATCTACCTTTTCTCCAAGATCCCTAACAGCTCTTATCACTTCGTCAGCTATCTTCTCATAATCGTAGAAGCACTTCCTCTCCAAGCTCATGTTGTTCGTCCTACCTAGCTGGCAATAGACGCAGCTGTATGTGCATGTCTTGTATGGTATGTTGTTTATCCCTAGGCTCATTCCGAGCCTCCTTGATGGCACTGGGCCGAACACGAAC
>JAEMPT010000101.1:0-9074 GCA_022759165.1 Thermoprotei archaeon | reverse complement strand
TAGCCTAGGAGCCTCATGAAGGATGGGGAATTCAAATAGGAGCTCCCGAGGAACAGTATGTAATCTTGCGCAATATTTTTCAGAGACCTCATACCTTTCGAGATCAGGACGAGGGCCCCGAAGAATATGGCCTTTCCTTTGAAAGATTGAAGCTCTATCTCCATCAATATCCTCTTCAGAACGCTCGTTATAAAGCTCGATCTGAATATACTCCACCTCCTAGATATCAAAATGAGCTCCTTCTCTAGACTAGACAGGAGCCTCCATGCCCCATTTCTGAGAGCCTTCCTGAAGCTTTTCTCTATTATTTCCCCAGTCAATATTCCCGGAAATAGGAGCTCAGTGCTAAGCCTGGACGCCTCCTCCTTGAGAGAATCGGAAGCATCATGAAGGTATGCAGTCATATCAGCGAGGAGCGTCACAGGCAAATCCCTCTGACCCGATCTGTTAATGAATTGCTAACAATATAAGCTTTTTTCATCGTTCATAGTAAAAATTCCCAATAAAAAAGGGACTAGTCTTTAGAAAAAAGGATAAAGATTTAGGCATTCTTTCTCTTCCTAAAATGGGGAAAGGGAGATGTCTCAAGAGCATGAGAGAATTCTAAGAAGAATAGATAGCTACAGGGATGAGATGGTAGAGGCTCTGAAGGATATAATAAGGATACCAGCTATATCTCCGGACTACGGCGGAGAGGGAGAGAAGAGGAAGGCGGATAGGATAAAGAAGATCGTTGAGAGTTGGGGTTTCGACTCGATAGAGGAGATAAATGCCCCGGACGATAGGGCAGAGGGAAAGGTCAGGCCGAATCTTCTGCTCTCATATGGAAAGCAGGAAAGAAAAGTATGGATAATATCCCACATGGACGTCGTTCCTCCTGGAGATCTAGCTAAGTGGAGCATAACGAGTCCCTTCGAACCTATAGTCAAAGAAGGGAAAATATATGGGAGAGGATCCGAGGACAATGGGCAGAGCCTGATATCTTCTCTATTCGCCGCTAAGGCTCTAATCGATGAGAGGATCGATCTCAAGAGATCCATCGGAATAATTCTCGTAAGCGATGAGGAAACTGGCTCTAAGTACGGTCTAGACTACGTTCTGAAGACGAGGCCTGATCTCATAAAGCCCTCCGATCTCGTTCTAGTTCCGGATGGAGGTATCGGGGACGGCTCCTTCATAGAGGTGGCAGAGAAATCGATACTTTGGCTGAAGTTCATCATAGAGGGGAAGCAGGTTCACGCTTCTTTGCCAGATAAGGGATTCAACGCCCACAGGGTGGGGGCGAGCCTAGCATCTAACCTGGACAGGATATTGAGCAACACCTATACTATGGAGGACAAGCTTTTCGAGCCTCCTCGAAGCACTTTCGAGCTGACTATGGCCAGATCGAGCTCAGATTCCCCGAACATAATTCCAGGGAGATACGAGTTCGTTTTAGATGCCAGAGTTCTTCCCAATTATAGGCTCGACGATGTTATGGAGAAGATAAACACATATGTCAAGTTCATAGGCGACATGTTCGAGGCGAATATAAACGGAGAGAAGTATCCTAAGATAAGGATCGAGGTGTTGCAGAGATCCGATGCCCCCCAGCCCACGAGTCCGGAGAGCGATGTCGTTAAAATTCTGAGAAGCGCGATAAAGCTTGTGAGGGGAATTGATACTAGAGTCGGCGGTATAGGGGGCGGGACAGTTGCAGCTCTTCTGAGGAAGAGGGGGATACCTGCAGCCGTATGGTCTACGATAGATGAGACCGCTCATCAGCCAAACGAGTATGCTAAGATAGATAACTTGGTCTCTGATTCAAAGGTCTTCTCGTTATTACCCATCCTATGATTTTTAGATCCTTTCCATTTTTTCATAATTGAAATTGATTTCACTTAAAGCCAGCAATCATTTATATATCTAAATCGACATGAAGGATCTTGAGGAAACTCGAGAGGTTATGTCCATGAAGCTAACAAGCGTTGTTAAGATAGATCCTAAGGGAAGGGTAACCATACCGCTCTACATGAGGGAAGCCCTTGATGTGCATGAGGGGAAGTATCTGGTCATAATCGCTGACATAGACAAGAAGGAGATAGTTCTGACGCCCATATCCGGAGAGGCTGAGAACCTGTACGAGATAAGGGTCGAATTGCAGGACAGGCCCGGGGCATTGGCTGAGTTCAGCAAGATCCTCGGGGAGATGAAGCTTGATGTTTTGATCTCTCGCTGCTCTACAGTGAAGAGAGGAGAGATTGGGGAGTGCTCGGCCGTCGTCGAGCCTTTAGACAAAAACGTGGATATGAAGACGATAGAGGAAAAGATAAAGAGCCTAAGCGTAGTTTACATGGTCCAAGTCAAGCCGGTGGAGAAGGTAGCCTAAGGTCTCGGCGATGCCTTCATCCATAAGGGTGGGGGTCTGCGGCTTCCCTAGAAAAGCTAAGGATGTTTTTTCAAATCTCGATGCTGTTGAGATACAGAGCAGCTTCTATGAGCCGCTTACAGAGAAAAGAATAGATTCTATAAGGAAAGCGAACGAAGCGAAGAAGGACATATCTGTTAAGGCTTGGCAGGTCATAACCCATCCCCCCGGATCTCCCACGTGGAAGAAGATGAGGAAAAGGCCCGAAGGAAATGCTGAAAATTACGGCTATCTTAAGCCCACTGAGGAGAACTTCTCAGCCTTCATGCTTTCACTTTCCCAGGCGGAGAGATTGGGGGCATTCGCATTGGTGCTTCAAACCCCACCATCCATGCCATACAACGAGGGCCATCTCAAGAACATAGAGGATTTCTTCTCCTTCGCTTCTGGGGAATCATCGAGGAAAGGCATAGAACTGATATGGGAGCCGAGGGGATCTTACGCTGAAGATCTGAGGTTCCTCTCCAAGATATCGGAGAAGGGAATAGCCATATGCTCCGATTACCTCAGGAGGGGGATACTCGTTGAGGGAGAGCTGATGTACTCTAGGCTCCACGGCCTCGGAGGGAGAGAGGTGAATTACAGGTACAGATACAGCGATGAGGATTTAGAAAAGCTTAAGGAAATGATCTTCCCTTTTATAGGTAAGAGGAAAATATATATCATGTTCAACAATGTCTACATGTTCGAAGACGCTCTAAGGTTCAAGAGGATCCTGGGTGAAGAGGCTTGAGCATATACTGGGAGAGGTGCGATATCTGCGAGAAGCACAGGCCAACATCTCCGGTATCGTATAGAGGGAATATAATCAGAATATGCTACGAGTGCAGCTTCCTATTGGGGGCATGGAAGATGAGGGAGAGGGAATCTTGGAGGAGGCTAACTACTCCGGAGGAGAAGGAGAAGAAGGAGGAAGAGAAGAGGATGAAGGTTATAGAGGAGCTCCTAAAGGAGGATGAAGAAAAAGAATAAAAGAGAAGCGATACAGATCCTTATCTGCTTATTCAGATCTAAAGGGCAGTGATAGAGATGAAGATAACTATAGCAAAGGCATCCGATTTCAAGGACCTCATATCCCTAGTCTCCAAGAGCATAGACGAGCTGCCTATAAGCATAGGAGACGATGGCCTCTCGATAAAGACTCTGAGCGCGGACAAGACGACTATGGTAATCTTAGCGATTCCCCCAGATCAGTTCGATGAGCTCGAGCTTGAGCAGGCTGTGAAGATGATAGTGAGATCTCAGGATCTCGCAAAGGTTCTAAAGAGGGCTTCGAGGGGAGATTCGCTCGAGCTATCGATAGAAAAGGATGAGCTCTCAGTAGTTTTCAAGAACGAGAAGCAGGCTGTGAAGAGGAGCTTCAGCATACCTATAGTTTCAAGGGAAGTTGAGGAGGTGGGGGAGCCTAAGGTGGAGCTCCCCGTGGAAGCTTCCGCACCATCGAGAGATCTGAGGGATATAGTCGAGGATGTGAGGAGGGTGGGAGGGGAGATGAAGATCGAGTACGAGAAGGGGGATCTTAAGATTTCATCGGAGTCTCCTGGGAGGAGCTATATCGCGATCTTGAAGGAAAATGCCCCCCTCTTATCTCTCAAATCTTCCGTTGATAAGGCCTCTTCAAAGTACAGCGTTGATCTCATTTACTCAGTTGTGAAGGGAATACCATCTGAAGGTATATTGACTTTGGCCTTCGGGGAGCAGCTCCCACTCAAGCTTACGGTTGACCTAGAAGCTAAGGGAAAGCTGATATACTGGGTAGCTCCTACTGCCTAAAAACATCTTTTCTCGAGAAGATATTCTGAGAGAAGAGAAGATCACTGGGCAGGCTCTTCTTCCTTCTCCTCCTCTTTCTCCTCCTGCACCTCGGGAGGCTGGTAAACAGAAGTCGTCCCCGGAGGTATAACGGCCTTCTGAGGTCCGTGAGGTCCTGGAACTAGGAGGAGCTTGGACTTGTATATCTCCACCTTCCTTATTGGGAAGACCTTCTTAGCCTCTGAGAATATCTCGGAGCTTATCTTATCTCCAATGAAAGCTTGGACGAGATCGTCGAAATTCATCTCCTTAGCTTTCTCTGTGACGATCCTCTCCATGATCTTCCTTATCTTTCTCTTCTGATTGGTGTTCGCCTTGAAAGATGTGAATGCGGCTACAGCTACCCTCATGACATAACCGTCCTTAGTCTCGACCTTGAATATCCCCTGTATCTTGCTGCTCCTCCTCCTCGTTAGGACCTTAAGATAATCCCTAGCTAGCTCATGGCCCTTGAACCTAGTCTTGGCGCTGTGGCCATCTACTCCTATTATCTGGAACTTCAGCTTTATGTGAACCTGGTTGTAGTCGCCGGTTATGTCGTAGAGGGTCGCCTCTACAGTCCTTCCTATTAGGCTATTCTGCTCCAGAGCCGGTATGCTCCCCACCGAGACCTCTCCAAAGGCCGGTGGAGCTAGGACCTCATACCACTTCTTCTGCCTCCAGAGGTCCTTAGCCTCCTTCCTCTTACCCTTAGCAGCGGACATGCTCATATCTCCCCTTCATCCTTTTTAACTTCCCCTTCGGGCTCATTTTCTGTTGCACTTAAGGCATTAATAACCGTAGCTATAGACCTGAGGTACTCCTCCGCCGTATTCTTCAGAGTGAGCACCTCCTGATTCTCCGCGCTTATCTCTATCACGATCCTCTTCCCCTCTTTATATGTTTTGGCCCTGACCTTCTTTCCCTCCGGCTCATCGTCGGGTGAGATCGATCTCCTGACGATCTCAGCTAATTCCTCGCTATCGAACTCCACCTCCAATTTTAGAGATCCTTTCTCTATGGACATCTATTATCACCGATCAGATGTAAACGAATGGGAAGTGGGGGGAGGCTTTCATCTTGGAGGAGAATTCCTCGAGCCTTTCCCCGAGGATGGGGAGCTCGAATATGGAGGTGATCCTCTTCCCATCGAGGGAGCAGGCGAGGATCCCATTATTGATCAAGCCCATCTTTCTAGCTACGTTTCCAGCATAATGAAGCGGCCTCGGAGAATCGCATGCTATTTCGAAAATGCCCTCTCCTCCCTCGATCTCTCTTTTCTCCGCCAGGATTTTCCTCAAAGCTTCAGAGGCCCAGGCAAGATTGTTCACCCTCATCGCTAACATAGCCTCTACAGGTGATTCACCCGAATAGTATGAAAAGAGCGAGCCCGGACCCAGCTCCAGAGAGACGTCTAAGGCTTCCCCCACCTCCTTCAGATCGTATTCCCTTTCCCCCTGCTGGAAGGAAAGATAAGGCCTTATTAGATCCCTCTTAGCCTGCTTCCCATCCCTGTACGATAGCTCCGATACTAGGGCCTCCACTAGCCTCTTTATCTCCTCCTCCCCGAGCCTTGAGAAGGGGACGCTCGGGTCTATTCCTAGGGACCTCAGCCTGCTTTCTATCGATGAGCTATCCTTCCCTGAGAATCCTGGGAAGAATGGATCGATGGTGTGGAAGAGGGAATCGAGTAAGCTCCTGCTCGATGTCTGGATGAGGGAGAAGGCCTTCTTATTCACCTTTATCGGCGCCTCAGCCTGAACTATGGATAAGATCGGATCCTCCTCCCCCACGACATTCATCTCTTGGAAGAGGGAGGAGTAAGCTACGAAAAGCCTGCCGTCGCTCAAGAGTGAAATGTTCCCCAAAGCTGCGGTCGCCTGCAGAACAGGGTTCAGCTGTGCGACCTGAACGGAATCCTTAGAACCTAGGGATAATGTACTTTCTATGATCGGGGATCTGTTCCCGATCTTCGATCTAAGATCCTTTCCATTGAATCCTACGAATATCGCATCCTTCTCCTTCAAGGAATCGGGAGGTCTAGGGAAGATGGAGATCTTCACCTTCCCCTTCCTCTCCGATATGATAGAGGCGAGAAGGACCGAGGCGTGAAATGAGATCGTGTCTGCATGAGAAAAGATCTCTATCTCCTCGGCCTTCCCAATGTATTCGGAAAGCCTCTCCGAGAACTGCTTCATTGCCTCCTTGAACTGCTTTATCTCGCTCAAATGATAACCCCGCATATAAATGGGGTGCCGGTTCTATTTTTCCTTTTGGTTAATCCTCGCCCTCTTCCTCCTCTCCCTCTCCTCCCTCGCCCTCCTCCTGCATGAGCTCAAGGGCTATCTCGTAGTAGTCCTCGACGCGCTGCTGGTGCTCCTCGTCTGATATGCCGAACTTCGCTGGCTCCGAGACGAGTGAAGTGGTCTTGGTCTTCTCCTTGTCGCTCACCTTCTCCTTCAGGACGTATGCCTTCTTCTCCTTCCCCACCTTCATCTCATAGCCGCACTTAGTGCATTTCAAAACTACCTGTTTCCCCTTCTTCGTAGGGACCATTACTCCGCCGCACTTCGGGCAGAACTTCGTATCTAATCCCCTCCTTTCTCCGCCTCATGGCGGTCATGAATCTTTTAGTAAAGGAGAATAACTAATATATAAAGGAATCGCTCATTCTCTTCCAATTTGGCGAAGTTGAGAGGAGAGCGGGGATGGATCTGGAGATGAATTGCAGGGAGGTCGATTTCCCTCAGGGAAGCGAGAAGGGGATAGGCAAAGTCTACGAGTGCTTTCCCTATGAGACTTTAGAGTTCGAGGATATTGAATCTTTGAAGAAGATCCTCGAGAGAGCCTTGATCGAAGAAAATGAGGATCTTAGATTGGATTTCTCAGAGAACGAGAGCATAGGTTATACACACATGCTATACAAGTTCAGCCTTATGAGGAAAAGAGAGAGGTGCGCTTCTGTGAGGGTAGCAGCTGAAGGTAGAAGGCTCCTCTCCGTGGTGATAGTTTTATCAAGGGGATGCGATATAAAAGTGGGGAAGGAAATGAGAGGTTTTAGAGAAGAGAGAGAATCGAGAGATGAGATCGATCACGCTAAGGGATCTTCTCTTCCACCTGGTCAGACGGCGATAACGGATTTCATAATATACAGGATCCTCGGCCAGCCTGAGGTATCATTGGATAAATGGAAGCTGAGGATTTTCGGAGAGGTTGAAAAAGAACTGGAGCTCTCATACGATGATCTGATCTCTTTGGGGATTTCGAAGATCAGATCTGATTTCCACTGCGTCACTGGATGGAGCGTTAGGGAGGTTGAGTTAGAGGGAGTGCCCACGAGGAAGTTGAATGAGCTATCTAGGTTCAAGGATTCAGCTAAGTGGGTCTATGCATATTCAGAAGACGGCTACACTGCACCCATACCTATTGAGGATTTCTTGGCTGAGGGTTCGATGATAGCTTTGAAGATGAACGGTAAGCCCCTTTCCAAGGAGCAGGGCTTCCCCGCTAGGCTGTTCATACCCCATCTATACGGTTGGAAGGGGGCCAAGTGGATAAACGCCCTAGAGCTTAGAAGAGAGTACAGAGACGGTTACTGGGAGGCCCTCGGCTACCACGAGAGGGGAAACGTTTGGAAAGAGGAGAGGTTCAAGAGGAGATGATCCTTTCGTATCATTCATGAATTGGAATTCAGATGAGGTGCTCATCTTGGGAGAAGTCTCAGCCATCATATTGGCTGCTGGGAAGGGGGAGAGGATGTGGCCCTTGACATCTACAAGGCCCAAGCCCCTCCTCGAGATCCTATGCAAACCCATGCTACAATACCATCTAGAAACGCTCGCCGATCTCGGAATAAAGAAGGCCGTATTGGTCACGCACTCTCACGAGGATCTCCTCAAAAAAACCTCCTCCTCAATAGCTGAGAAGATCGGTATGAGCTTGAGCTTCGTTAGGCAGAGCGAGCCCCTCGGCACAGGGCACGCTGTGAGGGAGGCGATAGAGGTCTCGGGAATAAGAGGGGAGACGGTCATAGTTTACTCGGACATATTCATGACGCCTAGATCATTGAAGGATGCGATTTCGAAGGCTTTATCTTCGCCTTCATATTCCATCGCCGGGGCAGTTGTGCAGGATGCTTCTAGGTATGGGGCGTTGGTCTCAGATGGATCTGGGAAGCTGGAGAGGATAATCGAGAAGTCTCCAGAGCTTTCGGGAAAGGAAGGAACGGTCAATGCGGGCATAATGAAGATCGGGGCGGAGGAGATAATGGAGGAGCTGAAGAGAACGGCTCCATCGATAAGGGGGGAGATAGAGCTCACATCTGCCCTAGAGTCCCTAGCTAAGAAAAGCGATGTCGATGTACTGAAGCTGGAGGGGGAATGGATTGATGTCGGGACACCGTGGGATCTGCTTAGGGCGAACGAGCTCTCCCTGAGGGAGCTGTGCAGGGCGAGAGGGGCGGAAGAGGAGGAGTGCGTGATATTCGATGAGGAAAAAATAGAGATCGAGGATCCCGTCGTGCTGAGGGGGCCGATCTATATCAAGGGATCAGCCGAGCTGGGGCCGTGCGCTCACATTAGAGGTTACAGCGTTATATGCGGGGAGAACAAAATAGGTTTCTCCGTCCAAATAAAGAGCTCTGTCATAATGAGGGGGGCGAAGGTCCCTCATCTGAACTACGTGGGGGACTCGATAATAGGGGAGAACGTTAACCTTGGAGCTGGGACGATAACCGCTAACGTAAGGCACGATGGGAGGAACGTGAGATCTATGCTAAAGGGATCCCTCGTTGACACGGGAAGGAAAAAGTTCGGTTCCGTTATAGGGGATGGCGCGAGGACGGGGATAAACACTAGCATACTCCCCGGAGTTAAGA
>JAEMPT010000103.1 GCA_022759165.1 Thermoprotei archaeon | reverse complement strand
TGCAAAAAAATATAAATGGAATCTTCGTTTTCACCTTTCAAATTCGGCAGGGACGTTTCGTTCAAGCCAATGCCATGATGATATGGTACGTGTAGGGATTGCTTTGTACGGATGCTTGCAAATGGATATTTCATTGCCGCAGCCACCGTTGAAACCCGTTTTATCACTGTGGGGAGACAAAATATCGACACGGTTACTCAAAAAAGGTGAGAGAGTCGGGTATAACGGACTTTATGAAGCATCATCCGATGAGGTGGTGTCGACGTATGATTTGGGATACGCTAATGGGCTTGACCGGCTTGCATCCAATCGATACAGTACTCCTGATGGAATTGTTTTATTGGGGCGTATTTCAATGGACAGTGCAACGTTTGCCAGTGATGCAGAAGAACTATTGATTTTTAACAATGCCAATGAGTATGCTGCATCCGTGGAGACGATAGGATATGAAATACTGGCATGTTTGGATAAAGATCTGAAGAGGTTTCAAGCGAGTTTGGTTTGATTACCGGTTTAGTGAACAACGCGGGAATAGGGGGAGAAGATAAACCGACCCACGAAATCACAGAAGAAGAGTGGGACAAGGTTATGGCAATTAATCTTAAGGGAACTTTTCTGTGCACAAAGCATGCTATTCCATATATGATGAAAGCTGGTAGCGGAAGCATCGTGAACATCTCTTCGGTTTATGGACTTGTAGGAAGCGGTGGAGTTCCAGCATACCACGCTTCCAAAGGGGCTATAATCGCCATGACTAAGAACGATTCTATCATCTATGCTAAGAATAAAATAAGAGTCAATGCAATATGCCCAGGAGGGGTTTGGACGAAGATTTGGGAACCTGCAATCGCAAGGTCTGGAATCAGCGAAGAACAATTCAAACAGTGGCTTGCCTCTCAACATCCTTTGAACATCGTAGGTGAGCCAATTGATATAGCTTACGGCGTACTTTATCTCATATCGGACGAGTCTAGGTTTGTCACTGGAAGCGTATTGGTCATAGATGGTGGATATACTGCGAAATGACTTTCCTACAACCCCTAAATTTGTTTTTTAAAATAATTATATCAATAAGGATGAGTTTTCTAAGACGTAAAAATAAATGCTTGACTTTCGAATAGTAGATTGGAAAAATACTTGAAGGGAGAAAAGCTTTGGAACTTGATCTTTATGCGAAAATTGCTGATTTGGTCGCAGAAAATCTCAACGTACCGGAGAACTATGCCAAGATTTTAAGAAAAGCTCTTTCTACTCCCGAAGAAATTAAAGCTAGTAAAACCCCTATTGGAAAGAAGATATCTTCTCGGCGCTTTCGCAGCCAAGAATGGATACTGAGAGCTACCCTTGTAGCTAGAAAATTATTCATTGATGGGAGAAAGGACGAATCCTTTGCTATATTGGGGCTTGCATTATACAATGCCTATGAAAAAATGGGAGGCAAAAGTTTTTCTCGAACTTCATATAACGAAACTTCCACTACAATTAACCAGAGCTCTATGAAAAAAATTATCGAAAGCTCTTCAGAAGAAGCTTCTAAAAATTTTAAGCCTTCTCTAAGTTATATAAGGGAATCGATTTTAAAGGGAATAAAGCAGACCAAAGATTATGAAGACTTCTTAAGGAAAGCATCGAAGCTCACTGCTCTGATGATATTGGCAGTCACGAGCGAGCCTGATATGGAAATCAGGAATATAGCAAGAAAATGCTTGAATTTGAAGAATGAATTAGGGAAAAGCGCCGTCGTCAAAAGATATAATAAATTGATCAACGCCATCTCTGTGGGAATTATCGTTTTCTTCCTAGCTACGACATATTTCAATGTGACTATCGGTATAGTCTCTTTGGTTGCTGGCACACTCTTTCTCGCGATCTTTTTGAAAAGAAAACAGGACTATGTGAACAGACAGCTTAAGGAAAAGCAAGAAAAATGCTTATCGTTGAACGATGAGGCAGCGGAGCATTTGCTAAATCCTTAGAGTAGGGTATCTTTCATCATTCTTTTCAAAAAGTCCTAACCCTCACCATAAAAACATCCGAGTCGATTTCTTATAAAATCCCGATTGAGTCCCGGTGTGTTTAACTGGAGATTAAAAACACCAGTGGTTGATTTAACCTTTTTCTCTCCTCCTCTCGTTTGTCCGGGGGAGATCCGCGTCCGAGCCGCACGCGATCCTCTATCTTAAGCACCTCCTCATTGCATTATCGTCACGGGTAGGGATTTAAAGAGATAGGCGAAAATCTTGCGCTCGAAGAGCCTTTTTTTCTCTGCAAATTTTAGGCAATTGATACAGCTCTTCGGCTTTAAAATTCTTTAGAAATAGATTGGAGATAGTACGCTAATTCTTTCGAACAAAGGAAGCATAGCTTTCCTAATGCTGTTATCTCCGGAAAAATTCCAATACCGAGAGCTTATAATTCTTAGTTATTTTTCTCTCCTTTTAGCATAATATATTGAAGCTCAGCCCAAGTTAAAGAATGAAGTAGTATTTCCCAAATTTTTACGTGACATTACATTATAAGCATTCAGCGAAGAAAGGAGTCATAAATAATAGATGGCCGCATTCTATAGAATATTGATGAGCTTACTGAAATGCTTAAATTTTCACGAAATAACGCCTTTTACATTGCTCTCAGCAGAACGATATTCCTTACAAAGATTAGAGCTCATTACTAAAATTATTACAAACGAAGCATATATATGATTGTGTACCATACCATCGCTCATTATATCGAGAAAAATTGGTTCTAAGAGTAATATATTAGGCATAATTGGAAGAAATCGATGTTGCCCTAGTATTATAGCAAGTCGTATGAGTCTCTCTTATCTAAATTCTATTCGTAATATAAATAACCTAATTCTAGGGCGAAATATTGTACGATTGATGATAGACATATATCAGCTATATTAATCATGTTCAGTAGAAAAATAACACCTTATCTTTTATAACTAAGCATTAAATAAAGAAGCTTTTCAAGTCATTCGTTTAATTTTAATATAGTATATGCCTAAAGGTATTCTGTATATTGTCAGTTCAATAATAATTGTTCTGACCTCCTCCCCGTCCTAAAGTGCGGTTCATAGGTTCCCTTCATCTGTTCGGATTTACATCTGTCATTTGAGAGGCATTCAGGATGGTCAGAGCTCCCCACATCTTAACTTGCTTGAGAGGTTGTCGATCCCGCATCCAAGAGCTTAGGAGCAACCACGCTTTCGAATTGCTCATCATCAAAAGCAATTAGGGCAAGAAAACCTGTAAGCTTTCTATTCATCCCAGTCATAAATGGCGAGGCTTTCAGTTGTAAAAAGGCAACTTTCAGAAGGGAAGAGCTCGAGGTATCGAAAAAGCCTTACACGGAAGAAAACCTTTATTATCCAAAGATAAATGTTTAGGGAAAAGGAAGTCGATTCTAAATCGTAACGGGATGGAGTCCCCGTATAATCGCCCCCGAGGCTGATGACTCCTACTTTTCAAGAGGTGAAGGTATGGAGTACGAAAGCCTCCTCGGAAAAAGGGGGAGAAGAGCGAGCGACCAGGTAATTTGGGATCTTCGAATATCGGAACTTTTAACCGATATCTTGGGGAAGGAGAAGGACGAATATCTCGGTGCCTTATATCTTGAGCAACTCGACGAAAAAGATGCCGCGGTTTTTAGGTTAAACGTGTTTCAGGACATGTTGAGAAAAGAGGTTTATGATGAAGTTGTGAAGTTCGTGGAAAAAATAAGAGAGTGCATGAGGATCCTGGAGCTGGAGAAGGAGGCATATGAGCAACACAAGCCTGGCTTGCACCTCGACGCAGCACTGGAATACATAGAAGCGCTTGAGTCATTCCATGAAAAGCTGAGCTCAGTTAAAATCGGTTCAGAAGGCCTCAAACATTTTCTCGCTTATTTAAATAGCATCATTGAAAGCGAAACGTTCCGCTCGATGAAAGAAAGAGCATATGAAGCTAAAGCAGCTAGGGAAAAGATAAAGGTGAGAGTTAAGATAATCGGAGATAAGATAAAAGTATGGAGCTATGACGATGGAGAAGATCTGGCATCCTTCATTGAAGCCCTCTTCGCAAGGTTCAAAGGAAGCGGACAGGTTGAAGAGGTGAAATATCATAGGACAGCTGGAGAGATGTCGCACATACATGCAGCGATTCTTGAGGGGGCATTCGGATTTTTCAAGGAAGAGTATAATATCCTGAGGAAATTCTCAGAGGATTTTCCATCGATAATAGACGAAGGCGTTAGGAATTTCTCGAAGGAGGCAGAGTTCTACATTTCTTATGTGAAGTTCATGAGAAGGATCGAGGAGAAGGGATACCCCTTCGTTATCCCTCGCTTCACAACCGATGGGTCGATAAAGGTGAAGGGCTTTTATAGCCCTCTCTTAGCGAAGATCGGGAAGGCGATCCCGAACGACATAGAGACTGATGGCGAAAAAAGGATATTCACGATCACGGGAATGAACGGGGGAGGGAAGACTACTTTCTCCATTTCCTTCGGACAGCTTTCCTATCTATCTAAGCTGGGCGTCCCCGTTCCAGCTTCAGAGGCTATGCTCCCCTTCTTCTCCTCAATAATGACAGCTTTTCCAATAGAAGAGGACAAAGGGGAAGAGCTCAGCAGGCTCGAGCACGATGTCGTGAGAGCCTGGAACATATTGAAGAGCGCTAATGATTCCTCACTCGTGATAACCAACGAGCTATTCTCCACAACGACTTCGGAAGAGGGCTTCCAGCTAGCGGAGCTTTTCCTGGGGGAGCTCAATAAGAAGAGAGCATATTGCCTTTACGTTACATTTATACCAAAGGTCGCCTCTTTGAGCTATGTTATTAGCCTCGTGGCAATGCCATCTCGCGAGGAGCCACTGAGACCATCGTATAAGATACTACCTGGCAGCCCTCCAGCTGAGTATATGGCCATAAGGATCGCTGCGAAGTATCAGCTCGTTTACGAGAAATTGAAGGGGATGCTTGGATGATTCAGTTCGATCTGCTCAGATTAGGAAAGGCAACGAGGATAAGCATAGCTGACGATGTTAGGACTGACCTCGAGTTGGATAAGATAGTAGCTGTCGCATCCAACGGCGACAAGCTAATAGCAGAGACTTGGATGAACGTGCTGTTGCTTGGGGAAACCTCCGAGGAGGACGTCAGATATAGGCAAGATGCAGTAAAGGATGCCTTAGCTCATAGAGAGACCGTTCTAAAGATGTATTCGATTTCAGGGGATGTTTTAGATAGGCTCAGGAGAGAGATATTCTTTTTCAGGACGGACGATCCTGCGGTTGTTGTGCACGAGGCATCCAGAGGGATCGAGATTTTCGCTGACGCCCTCGAGGAACTGATAACGCTTCTGAGATCCACGCCTAGATTTTCCTCGAAGGCATTCAGTGATCTGATGGAATCTCTCTTCGCCAATATCGATGAGAAGTTCATCTCTTCCGCAAGAGAAGTGGCTAAGATCTTCAGCTTCGATCAGGGCATCGATTTTTCAGTCAAATTGGGGAAGTACAATTCCTTGATCGATCCGATCTTATTGATGCCTAAGGAAAAGGGCTCATTGCTCTCGAAAATATTCAGCGTTGGCAAGGAATATACTTATAAATTGGATCCAAGAGACGAGGCCGGCGCTCAAATCCTATATGACATAGAGAGATGGGTATTGTCTCAAGTCGCCTCGACCATTCTGAAGGCATATAACCATATAAAGGAATTCTTCGAGGAGCTTAGGAGACAGCTTTCGTTCTACGTTGGCGCCATGAATTTAAACGATTTCTTCGATAAGCTAGGCCTCCCAAGGACTTACGCTGAATTTGAGCAAGGCAGGTTTTCGTTTGAGAATCTCTATTGCCTTTCGCTATCCATCTCCAGATCAGGTAAGACGGTCCCCTATAGCCTCGAAATACAGAAGGATGGTGCCTTCGCTGTTCTGATAAGCGGAGCAAACAGGGGTGGAAAGACCACATTCATCAAGGCCGTCGGTCAAGCACTGTTACTTGCCAGGTCAGGCCTATTCGTTCCGGCTGAAAGCTTCTACATACCTAATCCCGGGGCAGTATATACTCATTTCCTCAGGGAAGAGGAGAGGACGCTGTCCTATGGAAAGTTCGAAGAGGAGGTCAAAAGGTTCAGGGGATTCGTTGGATCTCTTAAGAAGGGGGACTTCGTTATAATGGATGAGAGCTTTTCAACGACGAACCAGCTGGAAGCCTCTGTAGTAGCGGAAAACGTCGTCTCTGCTCTAATAGATTCGGGCATCAGCGTATTCTACGTGACCTTCCTCCAGGACTTCATATATAAGTTCGTTACTCATTACGGCGATAAAATAGTGCTCTTGGTACCAGAAAGGCTGGAGGACGGGACTAGGACTTATAGGTTAATGAGGGGATCGCTGCAACCAGGCTATGCTATGGACCTATGGAAAAAATTACACAATAGCGGCTGAAAAATGACTGAAAAGAGGACTATATCTAACCTCCTTTTTGTCTTGAAAAGCGATGCTTTCATATAAAAAGGAAAATGTCAGTTCAATTGGGATTTTTTATTAAATTCAAACGAACTCCTCAAAATATATAAGCTTCCTATCAGATTGAAGCTTTTCAGAAATTGAGGCTAAAAGGTGCAAAATGTTGAAGGGGATCATAGCAGCTGTGCTGTCCAAATCCAAGGAAAGGGCAAAAGGCGTGGCGGAAAAGATCGGGAAGCTGGAGGACAAGAATGGAATCGAAATCTACTATAGGAAGCTCGATCAGGATCTTCTTCTCTCAGTTTTAGTCCCCACCGATTACCCTGAGAGCATAATAGATCTCGTAAGAGCAGCCTCGCTTTCCGATGTCCTCATTTATTATGCGGAGGAACCGTTCAACTCGTTCGATGGGGAATTGATACTTTTGATGAAGACCTTAGGCAAGAGGACTATGATAATAGGAGGAGGGGATAGAGCTAGGAAGCTGATATCAGATGCGGGATTTTCGAATGCACTGTTCCTCGAAAGGCCCGAGGATATTAGTTTCGAGGGGAACGATGCTAATTCGGACGATGGGTATGCATACATAGATAGGGTGTTTCCAGTAAAGGGCGTAGGTACGGTTATGCTTGGTTTCGCTAAGACGAACATAAAGGCACACGACCGATTCATCTCTCTTCCTACAAAGGAGGAAATAGAGATCAAGAGCATACAAGTGCTCGACGTAGACTATAAGGAAGTAGATTATGGAACTAGGGTAGGTTTGGCTATAAAGGGCGGGGATTATAATAAGCTGAAAGATGTGTACGCACTGACGAAGGGAAAATTCGTTGAGGAGATCGAGGGAGAAATTGAAGTTCTGCCATGGTCCTCCGGTTTAAAGAACGGTTTCGAATACCATGTACATGGAGGAGGGTGCTACTCTCCTGGAACCATAGAGGTAGAAGGGAAAAAGGCTAAGGTGAAGCTCAAAAGGCCCTTACCGGTAAGAGCGGAGTACCTTATAGTTTCTCCGAGCGATAATGCGAAGAGATCGAGGATCGTGGGAAGGCTCATTTCTTCCGCGTCCCGGATATAGTGATTATCTAAAAATGCGAATCTCATTGTTAGTTTATACGTCTCTTTCTTATTAATGGATAATTTTTTAATAGAAAAGCATAATTAGAAAAATGTAGCGGTGTTCATCGGTTTGATCGAGATCAAAAACGTTTCAAAGTCTTTCGGCAATCATAAGGTATTGGAAGATGTGAGCTTTACTGTTGAAAATGGCGAGATAGCGGGATATGTTGGCCTAAATGGAGCGGGGAAAACCACGACGATCAGGATCGCGGTTGGCGTATTGCCCCCGGACAATGGAGATGCCATCATCGATGGTATTTCCGTTACTAAAGAAAAGAAGAGGGCATCTGAGAGGATAGGGTGGGTTCCTGAATTACCTATATTTGAAACGGACTTCAAGGTTATCGATTATTTTCTCTACATAGCCGGTTATTACGGGATATCGGTTGATAGCGCTAAGAGGCTGGCTAAAGAAAAATTGGAGATGCTCGAGCTGGGAAACGCTTTAAACATGAAGCTAGCAGCTTTATCTCAGGGGATGAAAAAGCGTTTTGCTTTAGCTGTCTCGCTCATAAACGATCCACCGAATTTCATATTCGATGAAGTGCTCAATGGCCTAGATCCTCAGGGCATAGTCTTTTTCAGGGAGCTCGCCTTAAAGTTCAAGAGCCAAGGAAAAGCGGTTCTCTTCTCCTCGCATATACTGAGCGAGGTTCAGGGAATTGCGGACAAAGTAGTGTTCATTCACAAGGGAAAGATATTGGGGGTCTATAAAATGAATGAGATAGCCGATATCGCGAAGCCAGCTATAATTCTGAAGGTCGATAAGGTCAATGAATCTCTCTATGTTTTAAAGGAGTTCGGGAAAGCAGAAGTTCGCGGTGAATCTATAGCGCTCTTGGACCCCAGCGCTAGCACGGGGGAGATAGTGAAGGCTCTTCTAGAGCATGGGATAAATGTTCTGGAGCTTAAACAGGAGGAGAAAGGGCTTGAGGAGTTCTTCTTCAGGCTGATAAAGGATGGAGGGAACTGAGATGAAGCCTCTTTTCTATGACTTCAAGAGATCCTTTCTTAGACCCGCAACCGTTCTATCCTTAGTAGCTTTTATAGTTATAGGGGTAGGTCTATCCTATATCGTAACGACAACGCTTAGCACTTCTGTAAGGATATATACGGAGGGGTTTGGAAAGATAGATTTGAGCAACGGTAACTTCATATTCTACTTCAATGCTTATGACGCGAATCTCAAACCGCTCAACTCAAATGTAGCGATATATTTGGGGATTATGAACACAAGCGCTAATTCTCTTAGTGCGGATGCTTTTCAAACATTGAAGAGTTGGACCTTCAAGGCGACGAACGGTTTTTATGCGCTAAATGATACTATAAACGAGAGCGTGCTTAGCCAGATAATGTCGAGCCAAAGCACTACGAATGCTCCATCCAACATGTTCCCCGGTTTAAGGATCCAGGTTTCTTCTTCATTGGGCGTATCCGATGAGATTATTGGCTTAGCTATGAAAGAGGGAGATCGCTATGCTTATATTACACCGTTTGGCGGCTTCTCAATTATCGATCAGAGCGGAAATATGATAGGGGACGTTTGGGCATATCTAAATAAGGATGAGCTGATGCTGACGGCTCTCCTCGATCTGCCTGGGAATGGCTTCACTTTTAGGTGCGCTATCCTGAACTCTACTTTAATACCGCAGGGTGCGGAAGCGCTCAACAATACCATATATTTGGGTGAAGCAAATAGCGGATTGAATGTGTATAAGCTTAACCTATCTGATATGAACATAAGTTCATCGAGCATTTCGAATGTTTATTTGACTGTTGAGGGACCCGATGGAAAAATATATAGTTCCTTTTCTCTTCCGATCGAGAGAGTTTCCACCGGTAGATTGCAAGGCGAGATAGAAAGCATTTCTACTGGAAGCGCAGGGCTAGCCCTTTTCTCTCTTTTCTTTCCCATAGTTGTCCTATATATAGCGTATGCGCTTATAGCGAAGCCTAAGGGAATGGGAGCTCTTGAATTCCTCCTCGCTAGGCCTATCTCCAGGTGGGATGTATATATATCGAGGTTCACCGCTGGGGCGTTGACGACCTTAGTTTCCTCGGCTGTGTTCCTCTTAGCTTTCGATGCGAGTCTAATGCTTATCACAGGTTACGGAATAAGCGCCTCTCATTTAGTGATAATATTTCTCGGCATACTCTCTTCCCTCTTGGCATTTTACAGCGTATGCTATATGCTTTCCACGGTCTTAGGAGGAAGCAAATACCTATCGCTGTCAATTCTACTGTATCTATTCTTCACGATGATATATAACATAATAATCGTTATTTTGGGTACCGAGTTATATGGGACAGGTATGTACTTATCTAATAACTTCGCTAGGCTGCAGTACATATCATACTACTTCAATCCAATTGGATTGGTCAATTTCGCTAGCTATTTCATTGGAAGATCTCTAAATACTATGCAGGAAATCAGCGTAGTTAACCCGTACCTCGTCGTAGTCTCCGCTATCTTGTGGATAGCCTTACCTATCGTTATAGGCTGGCTCCTGTTCAGGAAGGCTAATCTTTCAAGATGAAATAATTGAAATGAAACAACTTTACTTTTAAGGACGAAACTTTCAATTATAAATTGAGAAGAACAAGATTTTTGATCGTTCCGTTATAGTATTAAAATTAATAACGACGATCATAATTTTTTTAAAAAACATGGTCGATAAAAGTAGAAAAAACCATATGTTTGCTATATTATGAGACAGGCCTGAGCTCGACGTAAAGTCCGATTGGCACCTTGTAGATGCATGAACCGCTCGAATACGGATAGTTGCTTGTAGCTATGTACACAGCCTCGTTCGAAGGACCTATGTTCTTGATAAGATCGTCTACAATTACAATTGATTGGCTCCCAGATATGGAAACGCCAAACGCTGAAAGGAAGGCTTCCGCAACTAAGCAAGGCACTCCCCCTAGCTCTAGATTTAAAGCTAAGCAAGCAGCAGTAGCTAGCATTGAGCCGACTGGTATTCCAACTTCAAAATTTGCTCCGCATGTATCATACAGGCTATAAAATTGTGATGAATGAATGTATTCTCCTGGCGATAGTATTCCATCGCTCAAGGTGCTATTAGGCACAATCAACTGAGTGAGGTTCGAGCCCTTGAACATCATATCCATTATAGTTTGCGAGGGGTACCCTGAGTTACCTCCGCCTTGAATCAAATTATTGATTGCATATGCATCCGTTATAACTGCCTGTGCATCATCCTCTATGTAGCCTAGCCACATATCATATACCTTATAAATGCTATATACAGGCCTCGCCCAAATCCAAATCCATGCACCTTGATTGGGATATACATCACCGACGTCGTCAAAAAAGGCTAAACTGCTCCAAATTGCTTGAGAACCCTTTTGAAGCGTGACCTGCGGCATTAATCCCTTTGCTAGGCTATCCAGAATTTTTCCATAGCTGAAAGTAGGATAGATATTTGTAGTAATGCTGCCACCCGCTATTAAAACAGCGAATATTTGATTGTTTGTAGACGCTGTATTGTTGAGTATTAGGACAGGGACCTTCATGTATAGCTTACCATTAACGTTCATGAAGTAATCGCTCGGCAGATAGCTAGTCAGGTTCTCTGGGGTGATCTGCTTGTACAGCACTTCTACTCTGGTTGGGCCAGCTATATCAATTCCTATCTGCTTCTCTTCTGCTTTACTCGAAAGCA
>JAEMPT010000053.1 GCA_022759165.1 Thermoprotei archaeon | reverse complement strand
TAAAGCCACCTCTAAACGCTGGAAGCCTCGTCCTTCAGGACGGGGTAGCTCACATAGTCTCTAGGAAGTTAAGGAGGTCCCCGTTGTTTTCAATGTGAAAAAGGCAATTACAGTCAGCAATAAAGCTACAAATACGAGCAAAAAGCCTATCATTATTATAATTGTTAAAGCTCCTATGAAATAAAGCTTCCCAGCTGTAGAGAACATAGAGTTCTCGGTTTTTGCCGCAATCGTTTCAAAGCTTCTTTTTAGAAAAAAGCTAGAGGCTACTAATATGATCCAGTAAAAGAAAAACGAAACAATTGCGCTCAAAATCGCGGCAAACCTTCCTATAAACATGCTACCTACGAGTGAAGCTATACCGACTAGCGTGGCTATTATGAGGCCTAAGACAGATAAGAATAAGAAGTAAACGAAGTTATCAAAGATAGATTTCTCGCGAGTCTCGTCCGCTATGTATTTTACCGCCAAAGCCATAAGGACTAGGCCCACTATTGCAAGTAAGGAAGGCTTCCCCCAGAATCCCATACCGCCAAGTAAAAATAGAAGGGATCCTATTCCACCTATAATTTTCGCGTCTTCTAGCTTTGTCATATCATATAAACCCGAATTCATTTAGCTTATTCATTTTATAAGTCTCCATTTTTTTCAGCCTAGCTAAAGGAAAAAACATTATTAGCTTTTGCCCGTATTTTCAACTGGTTTACTTCTTCCCGAGCTTCAGGGTTATTTCTATCGTACTTACCCTGCTAGTCCTGTCCTGGCCCTGGACGACCTGGCTGCCTATCTTTATGTCTTTTACTTCGACCTTCTCAGCCAGCAGTTTGTTCCTTATTATCTCTACAGCATCTACGGCCTTGCTTATTGCCCTCCCTCTTGCCTTAATTATTACCTCATCAACTCCTTGATTTAGGAGGGCAAGGACAGCCATAACATAGTTCATTACGGGCTTTTTCCCAACAAGGATGACATTACTCGGGGTTGGACCCTGTGCTGCCATTTTTGTTCTCACCGTTTTCAGTTTTTTGGTTGCAGTTAAATAGAAGATGAAACATGGTATTTAAAGCTTCCTCAAAATACACCGTTCGCCTCCTTTAAAACGTTGCTGGCCTCTCAATGAAACCATAGAATATAGAGAAAAAGCCGGGTGTTTACATTTTGGTAAAGGCAGTTTTTGCCGGTTCTTGCCCTAATTGCGGAGGGCCGATTTCATCAACTAGACTTGAGCTAGGTTTGCCCTGCTCATCTTGCCTTCCAGATATAGAAGAGGTGGAAGCCAAGAGGCTTTCATCTTTACCTCCTGAAGATAGATTTAAAGAGATTTCAAGAAAGATCCCTGTCGAAAAAGAGGGGAGCTACTCTGTTCTAGCCGAGTTGCACGAAGAGCTAAGCAGATTTGAGAGATTCTTTGTAAAATGTGTAGGGAAAAGGCTATGGAGCTTGCAGAAAACTTGGGCCTATAGAATGCTATCAGGAGATAGCTTCGCTATAACAGCCCCGACTGGAGTCGGAAAAACCACGCTATTGCTTGTATATTCTATCTATGAGGCTTCCGAAGGCACCAGAGTTCTCGTCTTAGTGCCAACTGAAACGCTTTTAAGACAATCGCTGGAAAGGTTGAAGGCTTATTCATCAGTAGCCAAGGGAAACGTTAGAGTTTTAGGATATATGAGCAAAGCCTCGAAAAAAGAGAGGGAAGAAGCTCTGGCTAAGATAAATGGCGGGGACTTCGATATCCTGGTAATAACGACCAGCTTCTTATCCCGCCACTTTGAAATTTTGAAAAACAAAGTATTTGGACTCATAGTAGTAGACGATGCGGATTCGCTGCTTAAAGATTCAGCAAACGTGGACAGAATTCTTGTATTATCCGGTTTCAAGGAAAATGATATATCGGCAGCTATGAAACTCATTAAGTTGAGAAATGAGTTATACTTTCTCAAGCTTGCAAATAGAAATAGCGATAGGGTAGAACAACTGGAAAAGGAGCTGGAGGAACTCGAGGTAATTATAGCGAAAGCAAGAGGTGAAGGTTCTAGGGGGCAGTTACTTATTGCTAGCGCAACGGGGAGGCAGTCAGGCATAAGACCGAAGCTTTTCAAGGAATTCCTGGGTTTCGAGATTGGAGGAATACATGCCTATATGAGAAATGTGATCGACAGCTTTGAATTATGCACCGACAAGGGAGAAATGAGAAAGAAATTGCTTGAAGTCGTTAAGGCTCTAGGAGGCGGAGGAATAGTCTTCGTTTCGAAGGACGAGGGGACCCTTGAAGCGAAGGAGATCACCTCTTACCTCACAGCTCATGGGATAAAAGCTGAGCTAGCGATAGCAGGTAAAAAATCAATAGAAAAAATGAGAAAAGGAGAAGTCGATATACTAGTTGGCGTAGCGAGCTACTATGGAGTCGCTGTAAGAGGGCTGGACCTCCCAGAGATAATAAGATATGCGGTTTTTGTAGGAGCACCAAAGAACAGAGTCCCCCTAGAGCAGTCTCTGCTAAATCCTCGTAGACTTCTGCAGGTACTCGCATATCTTTCAGAGCGAGATCTTCATTTGAAAAATATGCTTCCAGAGCTGAATCGCAAACTTTCGAAGCTTACCCCATCTGAGCTGAATGCATTAAGGATATCGCTAATGAAGGGGACAATCAATAATCTAAGCGATTGGATGAGGAATATCGCAGAGTCATTGTTGCAGGGAGTAGCTGAGGTGGAAAGAGTCTTAAAGAGCTTGCTGAAGGTTGGAGAATCCTTAAGCGCAGGGACCCTTGTGATAACTCGGAAGAGCGATGAGGAGTTCTACGTTTTATCTCCAGATCCACTCACATACATCCAAGCTAGCGGTAGAACGAGCAGGTTCCTCAACGATAAAATGACCCTAGGTCTAAGCGTGATACTCGAACTCGATATTAAAAACATAGAGGCGTTTAGAAGAAAAATGAATATATTTTCTAGGAACTTTGAGCTCAAAAAGCTCTCTGAGCTAAACTTGAAAGAGATATCAAACTTGTTGGACTCATCGAGGAGAGGAGAAAGAGGTGTAAAGAGCTTCAGGCCGGCAAAGTCTCTCCTAATGATAGTAGAATCGCCGAACAAGGCGAGAACCATCGCATGGTATTTCGGAAGGCCTTCGAGAAGAAAGTTTGGAAAAATTGTAGCATACGAAGTGCCAATAATAGATGACGAAACGCTTGATACATACCTTGTTACAATAGTGGCGACAAAAGGACATATGTATGATTTGATAACCGACGAAGGAATAGGGCTTCACGGCGTAATTTTGAGCGGAGATGAGTTTATACCGGTCTATACACCGATTAGCAAGTGCTACTCTTGTGGAAGGACGTTCTCTAATTTAGAAGGAGTGTGTCCCTACTGCGGAGAGAGGTTGAAGATAGGTAGGTCTACTGAGATTCTTCAAGCGTTGAGGAAACTTTCTTTGGAATCGGAGGAAGTCGTTATAGCAACTGACCCGGACATCGAGGGAGAGAAGATCGCCTGGGATGTCTACCTCATGCTAAAACCTTTTTCCAAGAGGATCAGCAGAGCCGAGTTTCACGAAGTCACCCCAGATGCGATAGTAAAATCTCTCAGAAACTTGAGAGAAGTTAATTCAGCCAGAGTGGCAGCACAAATTGTCAGGAGAATAACTGACAGGTGGATAGGTTTCCCTCTGTCTACCTTGTTGAAAGAAAAATATGGGAAGCCATGGCTCGGCGCTGGAAGAGTCCAGATACCGGTACTTGGATGGTCTATAAACAGGTACGTAGAATGGAAAAGGGACGCAGGTTATTTCGTGAAGGTTAAGGGAGATAATGGAATCGAAATAACATACTTCAGGAAGAAGAGAGAAGATGCGGAGGCCTTAGCGAACGCTATAATGAAACAAGGTTATCTGGAAGTTCATTCCTTCGAGAAAAAAACAGAAGAGTTTAATCCTGCACCTCCATACACAACGGATTCCCTCCTGTTTGATGCAAGTAAAAGGCTTAAGCTCGGCGCCACATATGCGATGAAGCTACTACAGGACTTGTTCGAGGCAGGGCTAATAACTTACCATAGGACTGATAGTACGCATATATCAAATAAGGGCATCCAAGTAGCAAAGGAATACTTCGATAGAGTTATCAGGAGACCAGATCTTTTCTTCCCTAGAGCTTGGGGGAAGGAAGGGGCTCATGAAGCGATCAGGCCGACGAAGCCAATAGATGCGGAAGAGCTTAAAAGGCAGATCCTAGATGGCTCGGTGAAGGTACCATTAAACTTCTCTCCTCGGCACTTTGAACTATATGATATGATCTTTAGGAGATTCATCGCTGGACAGGCTAGACCCTCCCTTGTGGAGAAGGCCGTTCTCAAGCTTAAGAGTCCTGAAGGAGATATCGCGGAAAAGGAAATAGTTCTCAGAGAAGTGCAAGACGGGGCCCTGTCAGTAGGAGAGGCGGAGTTCAATCTCAACGCCGAGTCAATAGCAGCTTCAGGTAAAGTCATAGTTCGTAAGGAAATGATCGCGATTTACAGGTCCTCGCTTACTCCTCTCCACTCGGAAGGTAGCCTAATTAAGCTTATGAAAGAGAGAGAGATAGGCAGGCCAAGCACATATGCAAAAACCATAGACAGTTTGAAAAGGCACGGCTACGTAATCATCTCTAGTAAGAGAGGCTTCGTGGTCCCAACTAAGACTGGCATAGAGATCCATGAATTCCTCACTACGAACTACACCGATCTAGTAACGGAGGAAGCCACTAGAGATCTGGAAAAGAAGATGGATGCGATCGAGAGTGGGCGGGACGCGTACGAAAAAGTTACCTCGGAGCTTTATGAAAAACTTCGAACCATCGGTTTGCTAAGCAAGAGCGTCTTGAACACAAATGCCCAAGGATTCCTTGGAGAAGCTCTTACGTGAGCTCTTAAATTTTTACTTTAATTTCTATATAGGGGAAAATTCTACGTCCAACCCTTTCCGACCCTATGTTAACCTTCACTAATTTCAAAGTGTCCCCCATTCTAGATTTCATTTCATTGTAAACGTCTATAGCCTTCTCTATGAAGTCCCCCCTGCCCTTTATTACGATCACCTCGTCCTCGGAAAGCCCTCTCAGGGAGACTATCGCCCGAAGGGCGTATTCGCTGGTATCTCCAGTGCTAACGATTACTATATCTCCAACTTTTTCTCCCACTACTATCAACCTCATCAAGCTATATGAATAGTCATGAGTTTATTAAGATAGCACTTTAGCTCACTTACATATATCTTGATTTCTAGTACCGGAAGCTTCCTTGTGTCTGGTTGATCTTTTCTCGTTCTTCATTAATTTTCCCTAGGCTTTTTCAGGAATAATTGGTTTGGAACTGAAAGCTCGCTTTTTAAAATAAATAAAAGTAAAGAAAAAGGCTTATATTTTCCGAGGCACCCCCCGCATATTTTGTCGCACAGGGATTAGATAATGCTCATTTCTCCAAAGATATATTGCTATTTTCTCCCCCCCTTCTTCCCTGGTCAACTCGAACTCTCCCCTGACTGCCGCTATATCTCCTTCCTCTAAGAGTTCACAGTATCTTCCTCTGTCTGAATACAGCTTCAATTTCCTATCCAAACGCAAATCGAGTGCAGTATATTCACATGGGTAGAGAAAGCTTCGATCTGAGTCTGTTATCTCAACAAGAGATACAAACTCTCCCAATTTCATAACAGATCTATTACACGAAGGTGGTTTATCCGGATCTACGGGTACGAGCCTTATATATACGTCCACGCCCTTATACTTGCCTTGAAGCCTTTTTTTCATTTCTTTCTCGACCAACTCGAAAGTAATGGGACTTTGCCTTCTCTTCAAAAGCAGCTCAATCGTCTGATCAAACGTATATCTTTCCAAAACTTCGTTCTCAGAAAAAGCTTCATAAGCATGGCGACAATTACTTTCCCCATAAATTACGAGATCGATATCGCTTGTGGGCTTCCCAACAAGTAGCCCTCCGGTCACTCCTATACTATCTATTCCAAGCTCATTTTTAAAGCGATCTATTAGTTCAGCTGCCAGGCTCGATATTATATTTATGCCGCGCTTTGGTCCATTACGCGGATCTAACAATTCGCTGAACGAATCTCTCTCTATCAGCGGGACTGATCTTCCAAAACACTCGGAGAACTGGATCGACTCAGGGTAAAGCTTTCTCGCAATGCTTATCGATTCATCCGCTTCTTTTAACGTTATAACATTATTGCCTACATAAATATACCTTGGTAATGCGAGACTTTTTCCTTTTATATTATAGATAGACCTGATCATCCAATACGCGTTTCCCAATTTACCGATGAAACCTTCTATCATTCCTACACCAGATATTCCGTTTGTAAAGTTGGTGAGTCAAGCATAACTAATAAAATCTAAATAAAATAATCTTAATGGAAATTCCCTATCTCCGAAGACTGAAGTAAGGAAACTAGCCTCCATAAAAATAACTTGTGCCTTCGCTAAAAGCATATGTCGGAAATTACAGATATAATCCTGAATAATGCAGGGATTTATTCCCCATTTAGAGCAGGAAGACATAAGTTTTTCTTAGTACGGAAAATCTATTTTATATTTCAGGGAAAACTTCTAGTTGGATTGGTGGAACAAAGTGAGAGTACTCTATGTATACAGCAGAGCGGACATCGCCGGAGTCGGCATAGCCGGGAAGCTCATAAAGAAGGTGGGGAATGAGCTGGTAAGGGGATTCGATGAAGATGTCGTGCAATTCGAGTTTCTGGAAGAGCTGGAGGGATTTGACGCTTTCCTCGTCCTATCCAGACATAGGAGCGAAACTGGGATACCTACTCTTACGGTGCATTCAACAGGGAACTTAACAAAGCAAGCCATGCTCGGAGGAAGGGGGGAGGAACTTTCGATGAGTTTTCCAAGGCTGAATGGTTTCCTTCTGAGGAAATTGAGAGAATATGGAAAAGAGGCGGGTGTTTTGGACGAGGTAAGAGTTTCATATGAAGCTACACATCACGGTCCTACAGGACTCAAAAGGCCAATCTCCTTCATTGAAATAGGGAGTGATGAAAGCATGTGGAGAAGGGAAGACCTCCAGGAGCTTGTAGCAGAAACAGTCGCCGAAGCTCATTCTTTAATAATAAAAGATGAATTACCTGAATGCGAGAGGGCCGTTGGCTTCGGAGGGGGCCATTACTCTGAGAGGCATACTGGACTAACTTTCGAAAAAGGGGTTTGCTTTGGTCATATAGTTCCCAAATACGCAATTAGAGAGGGTTTAAGCCTAAGCGTGCTCTCTCAAGTATTCGAGAAGAATTTCGAAGGAGTTTTCTCCGCATACTTGGAGAAAAAAGCAGGAAACAAAAGTTTCAGAGATCTTGTTGAACGTTTTGCAGCAGATAGGGGTGTCAAAATCGAGTACTTCTAGTTTTTATCATAACTGAAAGCTTCGTCTTTCAAGGTGTGGAGGAGGTTAGATTTTATTAAAGCGCTTTTTTGTTCACTAACCTATCTTCTTCATGAACTGAGGCTTAGTTTTTTTTGCCTAAATTTTCTCAGGCGCATTGGTGGTCAGCTTATACTTAATTTCTCTCCAAAAATGGCAAAATACAATTCTACCGCCATCGATTTTCTCGCCTTTGGGCTCATTAGTCTTACACTCTTCACGGGCAAATGGACACCTCGTATGGAAGCGACACCCTTTCGGAGGATTAACTGCACTTGGTATTTCGCCCAGAGACTCGATCCCCCTTGGTTTGATCTTCTCTTCTTCGTCAGTAAGGGTTGGAATCGATGAAATGAGCATCATAGTGTATGGATGAAGAGGCTCTTCGAAGAAATTTTGGGTATCTGCCATCTCGTAGATCTTTCCAAGGTACATAATTGCTACCTTGTCTGCTACGTTACGCATAAGGCTCAAGTCGTGAGTTATGAATATGTATGTAAGGCCCATCTCTTTTTGTAATTTCAGCAGCGTAGTTATTATCTTCGCCTGGACACTTACATCTAGGGCACTTGTCGGCTCATCAAGTATTATTAGCGTTGGTTCGCTAGCTAATGCCCTCGCTATAGCGACGAGCTGTCTTTCGCCTCCCCCAAGGTCACGAGGATATCTGTTCATAAAATCCGGAGGCAATTGGACCTTCTCGAGTAGCTCCCTAACTGTCTTCCTCATTTCAGCATAGTTGGTAATTCTCATGTGAACTTTGAGAGGAAGAGAAATTATATCCTCTATTGTTTGCCTCGGATTGAGACTGGTACTCGGATCCTGGAAGACCATTCCAATCTTCTTCTTAACTGAAAGAGGCCTCTTGTTAGCGTCGACGCTTATGTCTACGCCATCGAAGATTATCTTCCCCCTCGTCGGAGGATATATCCCCGCTATCATATGCCCCGTAGTGCTCTTTCCAGATCCGCTTTCTCCGACGAGCCCTATGGTCTTCCCTTCCTCGATGCTGAAGCTGATATCGTCCACTGCATGTACTATTCCCACGGACGATTTGAAGTGCTTCGTTAGAGAAATGACCTTAAGTATTTCGCTCATTCTGCATCGTCCCCATAGTAATTATAACAGGCTACCTTGTGTCCTTTCTCTACCTCCACCATTCTAGGCGGCTTGAACTTGCAGACAGCAGCAGCCATTGGACATCTTGGGTGGAACCTGCATCCGGGGGGCGGATTACTGTAGTCCGGGATCCTTCCCGGGATCCCTTCTGATATCCCCCCTCCGGTCAGTTTTGGTGCACTGGCTAACAGCATCTTCGTATATGGATGCTTTGGATTTCCAAATACGCTGTTCGATGGCCCCTCCTCTACTATCGTCCCAGCGTACATTACATAGACTCTGTCTACCATTCTCCTCACAGCCCCTAGCGCATGTGAAACGAGAACAATGGAGAGCTTCCTCTCGCTCACTATATTTCCTATGAGCCTTAGTATTTGGTCCTGTATGGTCACATCCAGGTTGGTTGTGGGCTCATCAGCAAGAAGGAGCTCCCTTCCGGAGGCGAGGGCCATAGCGATCATCACCCTCTGCCTCATGCCACCGCTAAGCTGAAATGGATAACTGTTAAGTACCCTCTTTGGCTCTGGAAGCATGACTTGCCTTATTAATTCAGTGACCTCCTCTTCGATCTCCTTCTTGCTAGCACCCTTTCCTTCCTCCTCTCTCCTGGCGTTCACTATATCAAATAACTGTTCACCTATTCTGAAGACAGGGTTTAAGGCAGCCGTAGGGTCTTGAAATATCATCGAGACCTTTGTTCTTCTCAGCTTCCTGAGCTCAGCGCTGTTCATTTTTAATACGCTCTTTCCATTGAAGAGCACGTCTCCTCCTTCGATTCGAGCATTTTCAGGCAGTATTTTCAGCACTGACTTAAGCGTCGTCGTCTTACCGCATCCGCTTTCACCGATTACTCCGATTTTTTCTCCCTTCCTCACGCTAAGGTTTATTCCGTTTAGAACATGGTGTCTGATTCCGTAAACAGTATAAGAAACATGTAACCCCCTTATCTCGAGCAGCGTCTCCGACATGGTGGTTCTCCCTCAGTCGCTGGAAAGGGCATCTCTAATCCCGTCTCCCAGCAGATTGAAACCAAGTATAATGTACACTATAGCCATCGCGGGAAAAATGGTAGGCCACCAATAGTATGGCAAATACTTGGCCCCCTCAGCGACCATCGTACCAAGATCTGGAGTAGGAGGCTGGGCTCCGAGGCCAAGGAAGCTTAAGCTAGCTCCTATGAGGATGACCCACCCTACATCCAGAGTAACTTTTGTGAGGATGCTACTCATAATGTTAGGCGCGATCTCATTGAACAATATATGCTTTAGGCCTGCACCTATGAGCTGAGCCGCCTTAACAAAGGGCTCATTAACTACTGCGCTCGTTGAACTATATGCCAGGCGCGTATACCAAGGCCACCACATCAAAGTTATGGCAAACATGGAATTTATCAAGTTGGGTGAAAGAACGCTGGCAATAGCAAGGGCAAGAATGAGTGGGGGAACTCCAAGGAATATGTCAGTCAACCTCATAATCGCTGTTTCTATTTTCGTGTCCCTGTAATACCCAGCTATCATGCCAAGGATCGTTCCCGGAACGACGACTATACTTAGAACGACTGTTGCAAGGAGCAGGCTATAACGGAACCCATAAATCGTTCTACTGAAGATATCCCTTCCATAGCTATCCGTCCCAAAAGGATGCTTCAAACTCGGTGGCTGGAAAGCCTCTGTGAAGTTCATATATAGCCCTACGCTCTCCGGGTAAGGTATGATATATGGGGCAAGTATTGCTGAGAAAACCACTGTTGCAACTATGCCCAGGCCTAGGACAGAAAGCGGATTGCTCTTGAATTTATACCATCTTCTTCTATAAATCTCTTTGTGCTCTCGTCCCAGCAACTTCCAAAGAATGCCGTCTTTCTCCACCATCACTTTCCACCCATCGAATACCTTATCCTAGGGTCGAGGTAAGCGACAAATATGTCGACTATTAAATTGATAACCGCAAATGTCAATCCCACCATCATGACGACCCCAACGATCCCGTTCAAATCCTTCCTTAGCATGACGTTTACTCCGTACTTTGAAAAACCAGGCCAATTGAAAATCGTTTCCACAAGAAAGGCGTTGGCGAGCGTCCCCGCTATGTCGAGACCCATCACAGATATGGTCGGTATGAGGCTGGGCTTCAGCAAATATTTGAACATTATCTTCCTCTCAGAAATACCATGACTCTCCATATTAACGATGAAATCCTTCCTGGAATTCTCAACAATGCTTGACCTAGTTATCCTGGCCTCTTGACCCATCATCCCTAAAGCAAGGGAGAGGCTTGGAAGGATTAGGTGCTTCAGCGCATCCACGAATGTGTTAAGGTTACCCGTAATTAAGGAGTCGACAGTAATTAGGCCTGTTATGGTCGGTGGCGGTGCTATACCGTCTGAGAGCCTTCCATATGAAGGAAATATGCTGAAATAATAAGAAAAAAGAAGCTGAAAGATGATTGCGAATACAAAGCTTGGGACGGCGACGCTTACGTAGGAAAGTATCCTAGTTATATGGTCCGGCCACTTCCCGGCATGCCTACCCGCAAGCACTCCAAGAGTTATCGCTCCAATGGCATTGAAAATAGCAGCGTAGAGAACGAGCTCTAGTGTAGCCGGGAAAAACTCTCTGATATCCTGCGATACATCCCTGTAAGTATAGAGAGACTGCCCCAATTTGCCCGAAAGAGCATCTTTCAGCCAGTACAGGTATTGAATGGGGTATGGCTGGTCGAGGTCAAGTTGCTTTCTGAGGGCCTCGACGGCCTCTTCGCTCGCTCATG
>JAEMPT010000116.1 GCA_022759165.1 Thermoprotei archaeon | reverse complement strand
TTTCTGCCTTATTACCACGGCGGGAAATATCTGCTTTCTTATCTCTGGTATTCCATTCTTCACTGAGACTACTACCTTGTCACCTACTCCCGCCTGTGGTACCCTCCTGAGCCTTCCTCTGTATCCTGGAACCCCTATTATCATCGCTACCCTAGCCCCACTATTATCGGAGACATTTACATATGAACCTACTTGAAGACCGGGTGAAACTTTAAGCCCCGATAGAGCCACTGCCCCTCTCTTCACCATTCATGATCACCTGTTAAATTTTTCCCAAAACAACGAATGATACCGTTTTGCTTATTGGCCTCGTTTCACCTACCAATACCTTGTCGCCCACTTTTACGTCTAAGCATGGTGGCAAATGTGCATGTATTTTGCTTCTCCTTCTTTCATATCTTCTGTACTTCTTATCAAAGCTCATATAGTCGTGCTCTACGACAATCGTACCATCCATCTTATCGGAAATTACTTTACCCTCTATCACCATTCCCCTTACCTTTATATTGCCATGGAATGGGCAGTTGGGATCCTCACATTTTCTTGTAGGGAGAGCTATACCCTCTACACCGGGATTTCTAACCTCTTTTTTCATAGGCATCAACATCACCTTCTCCTTCCAACTATTACCGTTTTTGTTCTCTCTTCTGGTCTCCCTTCTATGTCAGAGCTTGAAACTATAACTTCCTTCCCACTATCGGTTAAAACTTTAAGCGTAACGTTCCACTTTAAAAGAGTAAGCTCCTTTCCTTTTGCTAAGATTCTTATAGTATTTTTTCCCTCGCCTGAAATGAGGCCTCTAATCCCTAGCAAAGTAGGATCTGCTGAATATACCACCTCAGCTTCAGCCCCGATAATTTCTGAATAGGTTACCTTGTTCATTTGGCTTCACCCTTTTTCTTCTTTTCCTCTGCCTCGATGGTCAAAATTCTTGCTATGGTCTTCCTTATCGTCCTTATCCTCCCAGGATTCTCTATAGTTCCCACTCGCGCCTGCATTCTAAGCTTCATCAGTTCTAGCCTAAGATCTTTCAACCTTTCAACCCTTTCCTCAGAGGTCATTTTCCGTATCTCTTCAGAACTGAGACTCAACTTGCTTCACCTCTCCTTCTTGCTGTTGCTCACTGGTTTCATTTTTATCGGCATTTTCAGCTACTGGTTCCTCCTTCTTTGGCAAGTAATCTTCTAACTTTATACCTGCTTCTTCAAGAGTACGAATGGATAGTGCATCCTTTGTTTTCTGCGGTTTAACGATTATCACTTTTACACCATATATACCAGGTTTTAGGAGAGCATGAGCAACAGCTTTATCTACAATATAAGTAACCTGTTCTCCTGTCTTGTAGACCTTGCCCGCTCTGAATTTTTCGTACCTAGCCCTTTCGCTCGTTATCTTGCCACTTATGATGATCTCAGCCCCTATCGCTCCTGCCGACATTATCCTCCTTAAAGCAGCAAATGCGAGTTTTCTGAAATGGAACCCTCTCTCAAGTGAAACAGCTAACCTAAAAGCTACGACTCTCGCATCTAGGTCTGGATTGTCGACCGGCATAACTGTAATTTGTGGATTCTCTAACCCGAAGTAATTTTCAAATACTGTTGAAAGGTTCTTTATCGTCTGCCCACGTCTTCCAATTATAAGCGCAGGCCTTTCAACCTTTATCACGACCCTAGTCCCGAGAGGCGTTCTATATACATCTACCCCTGAATATCCAGCTCGGTAAAACTGCCTCGCGAGATATTCATCTACCTTGACAAGCGACATCGACTTCTCTATGAAATACCTCTTAACGTTTACCATGCTAAACCACCTATACCTCTTCCTTTACAGCGATTTCTATATTTGAATGCCTTCTGTATTTTGGAGTAGACCTACCGAAAGCCCTTGGCATATACCTCTTCAAGACGTATCCTTTCTTCACAGAAACATGTATTATTCTGAGCTTCTCAACATCCAGCTCTTTGTTTTCAGCATTAGCTTCAACCGACTTTACGAGCTTAAGCATTATTTTTGCAGCCTTCACCGGATATTTGCCCATGGGAATTCCCCATCTATCACCTAAGCCTTTTCTGTGGGGAATCTTCTTAGAATGAACCCAGTTCGGAACAGCTTCCTCTTTTCTGATGACCTTTTCCAAAAATCTCTTCGCATCCTCAACTTTCATTCCCTTTATTGCCCTTGCTAAGTTTATCACTTTTTTTGGGCTTATTGGGGCATCTCTAATCGATGCTTTAGCAATTCCCCTTTCGTCTTCAAGCTTAAGGCTATATCTCCACGCACCCATTTTCCTCATCCTCACTTCAAAGCAGTGAACATCGAGCTTCTTGTTGCCTTGAGACCTGGCTCTCCGTGCCTCACGGACTTCGTCGTCGGAGAAAACTCACCGAGCCTCTTTCCAAGCATCTCTGGTGTAACCTTAACTGGTACGAACTCTTTGCCATTGTAAACTGCTATAGTGAGGCCGAGCATTTCGGGTAAAATTATCATGTTTCTTAGATGGGTTCTTATGACCTTCTTTTGAACCTTTCTTGCCTTCCTTATTTTCTGGAGTAGTTTTACCTGTTGAGGTGTAAAACCTCTTATAATACTTCTTCTTTCCCGAGCTGGAAACAGTTTAACTAGATCGTCCATCGGGATATCTAAGAGCTTGTCTATAGTGTAACCTCTGTACCTTACACCCTTCCACTCACTATCGATTTCAATATTGCTCATAGCTAACTTCCCTTTTTGGGATTTTTAGTAGCACCTTTGGTCCGTTATGGACCTACTCTGGTTAAACTTGCGTTAAAACGTTTTTGATTCCAGGTTTATAAGTCTGACCTCCAAGGCTACAAATTATACTGAACTAGCTTTAACTTCACGAAGAGAATAAATAGTTCCCGCAATTTTAGACTGAACTTCCCATTTGATAAACCTTTACTTCTGGCTCCAATAAAGACTTCAAATCATCGATGTGCTTATCAATCGTATATATATTCACTTTGACGTTTTTTCTTCTCAGCCTAAGTATAGCGAGTATATACGATTCATCTGCTACTGTCTGCTCCATGTCGCTTACTATCACAAGGTGGCTGCCAGGCTTCAGTGTGCTTTCTATCTTTCGCAAAGCCATCGAAATATTGGTGTAACCGGAAGTCCCCGCCTTTAATACTTCCTCTAACAGATACCGCTTTGAATGCCATTTTTTTAACGATATTTGCTTCACGTCCTCATCGAATAAGTATATTCTTTTTATTCTGTCGAAATATGATAAGACTATCGAAACCGCACTGGCATAGTGCTTCCTCATGCTATCGCTTTTGTCAACCAATAGGGTGATACCCTTATCCTCTTTTTTCCCAAAATAGATTAGAGTTGGCACTTGTGTTCTCGCCGTGTAATAGGCGGTAGCCCGAATATTCAGTCTATACCTTCTATGGGGCGATTTCTTTATTTTAATTTTTTTACCTTTGCCTACTGCCATGCCAACGAGTTGAGAAGCTATATGTTCGGCAACGGCCCTTTTTTTCCTCGATATAAGAAAACGCAACGCGTCGATCGCAAAGTTTTCTCCAATCTCACGAGAAAGGATCCTTAGAGCGCTAGGATCCTCAGGATTATATGCTAATCTGTAAACAGCCTCTTCTATTTCGCGGTACCTTCCGCCTAGAGAAGCTCCTTCTTTACTCTCATAATTTCCTTTTCTCTTTTGAGAAGCCTTGGCCATCTTATCCTTTAGAAGCTCCAAGTATCCTGAATTGCCTGTTCTGTAGTAGTTGCTCAGCATTTCTACCTGTCTATACAGGTTCATTTTCTTGATATTCTCGTCCGTATCTAGTCTCATCCTCTTCAGCTTTCCTATGCTCATTTTCTCTAGTTCGCTCCATGAGAGTTCTTGCTCGCTGATTTTTTTCCTTGATGATTTAACTTTAGAAGAAACTTTTTTTCCTTTGAACGCGTTTTTCCTTGGTTTTACGGTGATTTCATGTTCGATATCTTCTCCGCTTTCAACTGACCGGATAGCTTTGTCCAATTTTTCCATATCTTCTTTTTTCTTCACGAACACACTTTCCAATACCTTTCTGATTGGGAAAAATCCGAAATCGGATAGAGCTTCAGCAGTTCTGTAAAGTCTGACAGCCTTTTCTACCTCATCGGTGCTTATTTTTGACCCCATCTCCCTCATAAGTCTAGCTATCTTAAGTATCCTTCCAATGTCCTCTTCTCCGACATCAATTTGTGGTTTTTCATTTACTGTTGACATTCTCCTATCACTTAATGGGGAACGTTGGACTCTATTATTTCCAATATGGTTTTTTCCTCTTCTGCGCGCTTTACTAATGATGCCTTAGCCCCATCGATTAAGTCCTCTACCATGACCTTCCTGTGATTTCTAAGCTGGGCTATCCTAGCGCTGATGCCCATCCATCTCACGCTATCTGCTACCCCCGGCTTGTAAAGGAGGTCTGTCTTTCGAATTTCGTCAATCGCTTTAAGAGCATAGACCATTACTTCTCCTTCATATAGCTCGATTTTTTCTCCCAGTCTCAACCTCAATATTTCCAGTTCTTTGTTTAGAGGGGGATAGCTGAATGTAATCCTCACTACCCTGCGCAGAAATGCATCGCTGAGCTCGTTTTGGGCAAGATCTTCTGGGTTACTTGTGAAAATTATTTGGAATCCTTCGCCTGAAGCTTTGTAAACCCTTTTCAGCTCCGGTATTATTATTCTCCTTTTATCTATAATGTCTAGCAATAAGTTTTGAAATTCCTCGCTGCTCCTTCTTATTTCATCTATTAGAACACCGCTATCTAGGATCAGTGCTGCTAGAAGCGGTCTAGGGATGAATGAATTTTCGTTAAATCCCTCTTTATATGCCCTTAACGGATGAAAATCTCCAATAACTCTATATTCGTCGTAGTTCTCGCTGCAGGGGAGAACAAAAGACTTTCTGCCACCCCATAAGGTCAAGAGGGCTTCTCCTATCTCAGTTTTTCCTGTTCCTGGAGGACCTTCGAAAAGAACGGGGAAGCCTTCTATAAATGAGGAAAAGACCAGCGTCACCAAATCTTCTTCCACAAGAAGTTTGTATTTTTCCTTGAGTAGTCTTGAAGCTTCTTTGGGATTTCTTATGCTCGGAACCTTCTCATATGCCTGGTCGTAGATCTCATAAACCTTTTCAGCGATCTGGTCTTTGGAGATCGCTTTTTCTCTCTCCATTTTTTCCGACTACCTACCTAGACTTTAAGGAAAGTTATCTTATTAGAAAACCTACTATTAACTTTGAATTCAAACGTTAATATAATCAACCTTAATTCCTTTTTCTTTACCGACAATCGAAGCCACTATCTCTGCTATTTTGTTTTCTAGTCCGGGAACTAGAGAATCGGACTTAAACTCTATATACCTGAACTCCTTTACGAATGACTTATGCTCTATTGGTTCCTCTTTGATCAACTCCTTCAGTGCCACTTTAACTCTTTCATGCTCCTCCTCGTAGAATGTGGTATAGAAAATTCTATAGGCCTTTACCACTCCTCTAGCACCTCGGTCTCATTTTGCACCCTTCATCATAAAAATGATTTTTAAAGCGGTCTCAGAAAAAATAAACGATCATTCCGATATAGGTGCTAGAAGGTCCTCTGAACCTTTCCTTTTCTCCTTCCAGTCCTCCTCGCAGCGATATGGCCGACCTTTCTCCCGGGAGGCGCCCTTCTTGAGACTGTCGTCGGCTTGCTTTCTGACTGGTGGCTTCCTCCCCCAAACGGATGAGATACAGCGTTCATAGCTACTCCTCTAACCTTCGGCCATGGTCTCGTCTTCGCTTTCCATTTGTAATATGCATTTCCAGCTTTAAGCAGGGGTTTTTCAATCCTACCTCCACCCGCAGCGACTCCAATAGTAGCTCTTGCCCTAGCATCGAGTTCCTTGCTTTTACCGCTAGGCAAAACTATAGTTACCGTTTCAACACTCTTCCCGGTTATCTGGGCATATCCGCCACCAACCCTAACGAGCTTTCCTCCGTCTCCAGGCCTAAGCTCTATGTTAAATATCTGGGTTCCTTCAGGAATAGAGGATAGTGGAAGTATATTCCCGTTTGCAACTTTTGCCTGAGGACCTATCTCTATGACTTGACCCACATACGTCCCTTCAGATGCAGGTGTATAAAAGATCGTTCCATCCTCTAGTTTAACTTCTGCAAGAGGAGTCCATCTTCCTGGGTCATGGAGTAACCCAGTTATCACTCCTTTAAGGGTTTTTTCCGGTGGTAGCCCAGGATATTTTGCTGGCGCCACCCTAAGATGAGTCGGAGCCCTAAATGTAGGGGAACCCCTTCCCTCTCTCTGGGATAGTATTTTTTTACCCATTTTTCATCTCACCTCAAAGCAGTCCGAGCCTAGTGGCTATTTCCTCAGCGCTAGATTCTGGTGAAAGCTTTATCAGCGCCCTTTTCTCTCCTCTCATCGTAATAAGCGTTCTGATCTTCTCCACCTTCGCACCGAACTTTCTTTCAAACTCTTCCCTTATCTGTTGCTTAGTAGCAGTTCTACTAACAGCAAAGATCAACGTATTGTATTTTTCTATGTAGTTTATCGCTTTTTCAGTGTGAATCGGATACAGAAGCACCTGACTTTCACTGCTCACTCCTAATCACCACCACATTCTTGAACCTATTATTCAGCTCATCGAGGGCGCTCCTTGTTATTACCGTCAACCTTCCCGGGATCCCTCCTGGAGCCAGTTGCAATACAGATGCTTCTCTAGCTGAAACAACGTCTACTCCTGGGAAGTTTCTTACGGCCTTTCCAAATGGGCTGTCCGCAGATTGCAATATAAAAAGAATGCTCTTTGGCTCAACGTACCTCCTACCTCTCATTTTACCTTTACCAGCTCTTATCCTTATTCGCGCATAGGCCCTTTCCACATCTCTCCAGACTCCAAGCTTTTTCAAAAGTTCCTTTGCTATTATCGCTTTGTTTACTTCTTTTTCAATGCTATCCTCTAATATTAGAGGGAGAACCTTAGCATCGAAAAGATGACCTCTAATTGAAACGAGGTCCATTGAAGCCGTAGCAGCCAAGGCTGACGCTGTTGCCAGCCTTTTCTCTTTTTTGTTTATATCTTCACGGATCTTCTCCTGCACCTTGGTGGGGTGTGCTAACCTGCCTCCAACCGTCATATTAGCCAGTGCCCCTACAGATGTTCCAGGTATCCTAGGCACTCTGGCTAGTCCCCTGCCTACTCCTAAGCTAACCGCTGGAGTCCTCTTCCCAGCCATAGGATCCCTTCCCTTTGGCTGTAGCGATGCGGTAAATTCCGCATGAAACGCTCTCCTTATTAGGTCTTTTCTTACTGGGACACTGAATATAGGGGGAAGCAACACCTTTTCCTTAACTTCCCCAGTAGCAGAGTAAACATCAACCTCTTTAGTTACTTGCTTTACTATCAAGACCATTTCCCATCACCTAAAGCTCCCCTATACCGTGAATATAAGTGATCTTTGGAGCTCCCTCCGGTATAAAGGGGATAGGTCTAATCGGATGCCGCAGTACCAGTGGCCTCTTTCTAGCACCGGGAACGCTCCCCGCCAACAAGACGAAGTCGCTCTTTATCAGACCATATTTGTGCCAACCGCTCGGTGGGTTTATCTTTTTCAAGAGTTCGTCGCCCTGCTTGTTAACTTCCCCGATCATCAGTATTCTTTTGTTGTAGTCAACTCTTTGATGAAATCCCATTTGTCCCGCCTGTGGAGCTGTCGAGACTGAACCGAAGCCTGGTCCTCTTGCACCTATCTTCCTTGCAGCTTTTCTATGCTTATGCCATCTTGGCAATACCTTTACGCCGAACCTCTTTATGGGTCCTTGGAAGCCTTTACCCTTCGTTATGCCCAAAACGTCAACGAAGTTTCCTGCTTTGAATATTTCCCCTATGCTCAATTGTTTTCCTAAATTGGAAACCGAGTACTCAAACTGTTTTTTCAGATCTGTGCCGGTGAGCGCAACCTCAAAAAGCTCTGGTTTCTTTTTCGAGATGCCACCAGCTAGAGCTGGCTGAGATAACATCAAAGCCCTCAGCTCAACTATATTGCCAAGAGAACTTTCAATTTCTTCTAAGCTTTTCGAAGGGCTCTCCTTGCTTCCGTTAAACCTCCTTATCAATCTACCTATATTTGTAGAGGATAAGGCTGATTCTGGAGCCCAAGCTTCTGTATAAGGTTGTTTCCCTTCATTAGCATCAAATTCGTATGCCCTGATACCTGCGAGTATCATAGGAGGTGTCTCGAGCACAGTAATAGGCATAAATATAAGCTTTCCAAACGTCAGCGACGTTTTTCTATCATCAACCACCATCGCATGTGTCATCCCTACTTTATATCCTAGAAAACCTATCGGACGAACGCTTTCCTCCACTACCTTAGGCCAACTCCTCACACTGGCAAGCAAGCCCTCTGCTCTCTTTCTAGGCCTAACACCTAAACTACCTCTTCTTGGAGCGCTTTTCTTTCTATGCCCCATGGTTCACCAACTGCCGAGAGTAGCCCGGATCCGTAATCTATGCTTATCCCGGGTCTCTCTCAAGCTGTTTCTCCTAAAGAGTTTATAAAAACTTCGACCAAAAACTATAGCTGGGCAAAACTAGGCTTTCAGCTCTACAAACGCGACTGCTTCTACCTCTACTTCAAATCCCCTTGGGGGTTTTGCCTCTACGACCGACCTAGCTGGCTTGTATGTTCCGAAGAATTCGCTGTATACCTTATTGAAGTCGTCAAAGTTTTTTATATCACGCAGGAAGACCGTTACTTTAACAATATCATTTAGGCTCCCCCCAGCTGCCTCAACGATAGCTTTTAAATTCAACAGACATCTGCGAGCCTGATCCTGAATGCTCCCTTTCACAGGCTCACCGGTGCTAGGGTCTATTGGTACCATTCCAGATATAAACAAAAATCCATAGTGAAGCCCGTTTTCACATAGCAAACCATCTACCATTACCCCCTGCGAATATGGACCTACAGGTACTGGAGCCTTATCGGTCTGAACTATTTTAATCATGATTCCTCACGCTCCATCGTTTTATATTGAGCAAATGGAATCTATAATAAACTTGATATTTTTTATTTGTGTGGAATGCAAGTTAAATGTTTTTTATAACGTTTATATTAATCGTTTTAAGCATTGAAAAACCCTTCCATAAAGGACAGAATAGACAGAGATATAGCTATTGCCTCCTCTGTCCTAACGGTCTTCGTCCCTTGATTAACAACGAAATTATAGATCCCATCGAAGTAATCTTCTATGTCGAATGAAAGATCTCTTGCGATGTCATACAGCCCTCTATATGGCTCACCATATACTAAAGTCACGCGCCCACCTTTTTCTTTAACATGGTCTATAACCTTCGCCGCGTTTTTCCATATTGGTTCCCCTAGCCTTGAAGTTCCTATCACGGCCCTTTTTTTCTTGACATTAATTAGATAATCCACGAGGGACCCCACATCACCTACTTCATAACCTATCCATCTATCCGGCTCACTCAAGAGCTCAAGCCTCAAGGGATAAGTTTCCACCACTCTAACGAATACCTTGCTTTTCTTTTTCGGAAACTCTCCTTCAGTTCGTACCCATACAGGAGCCTTTAAACCCACATCGATGAGTGCCTTCTCTTTATCAGCACTCAAAACTAAACCTTCTCTTATTTCCCCTACTGTAGGCTTTTTCTTTACATTATGGGATGGAATCTGCACAGGATAAGCGATGCCAGCATATTTGAGCTCTTTTTTTCTGCCGAAAATTTTTTTCCTAAGATATGGCGGTGTCCTAAAGTAGGATAGAAAAAGCAGCAGCTTGTCTCTGTGGTCTAGGCACTCCTCTCTCTTCCTACTGTTATATAAAAGGATCCTTGATACCCTAAATATCGAGGAGTATCTGGCTATAATGTTACTTTTTATGGTTTCCCTTAAAACATCCGGCTCATTCTCAAATGTGCAGTAGGGGAGTAGGAGTTCAACTTCGATAAAAGCAACACCACCGGTCATTTACTAAAAAATTGATCATTTACCGCCGGATTTCTTTTGACTTTTTCTCCCTTTCTCCTCTGGGGAGCTAGGCTCGCTCTTCTGTATTCTCTCAGTCGCGCTAGATACACCCATAAATAAAGTTGTCCTCTGCTTTCCACCCATTCTTCTAAACACCATGTTTTTTTAATTCTCTGGTAATTTTATATTTTTGGGGGCAATGAGCGGTTTGCCGAGTGCTTATTCAAGGATGATGAAAACAAAAAATTGCGACGCCCCCTTCGAAGCGATGATTAGGAGAAAGATTTTAAGCTTCTTTAGTGCTAAACTGTCATTGATGATGAGGCTATGTGTGAAGCGCCTTCCTAAATATAAAGTGGAAAGACAGGCGCTTAAGCTATAGCCTGACTGAAAACTCACCATTCGCTCTTCCCTCGCATAAGCACATGAATAAAAATTGGGAACGTGTCTTAGGGAGGAAAACCGGATGGTCAAAAATTAACATAAGGATGGTGAAATTTCATATGATTGAAAGAAAAGGAGGTTATATCTCGGACAAAGCACAGCTATCTGAAGGAGTAATAGTAGGTGAGGGATCCCTCATATTAGGAAGCTCAAAAATTGGAACAAAATCCTTCATTGATTCGAACGTGGTAATAGGATACCCTACAAGGAAGAGGATAAAAGAACTCCAAAGTGGAGCCTCTGATAAACTAGAATCAGAGGGCAGTCTTATAGGAGAATCGTGTCTGATAAGAAGCTTCTCCGTAATTTACGAAAGGGTAATGATTGGAAACAGAGTAGAGACGGGACACAGAGTACTCATAAGGGAAGATACGGAAATAGGTGATGATAGCATAGTAGGGACAGACACCGTAATCGATGGGAGAGTTAAGATAGGTGAAAAAGCGAGGATAGAGACCGGGGTTTACATACCACCATTGACCTCAATTGGAAACAGGGTATTCCTCGGACCTAAGGTCGTCTTCACCAACGATAAGTATCCTGTGAGCTCAAGGTGGGTTGGCGCTATAGTTGAGGATGACGTAGCCATAGGTGCGAACGCCACAATAATTGCAGGAGTTCATATAGGGAGGGGTTCAGTGGTAGCCTCTGGCGCAGTCGTAACGAAGGATGTCCCACCAGGCGTTGTTGTGGCGGGGGTTCCAGCAAGAGTAATTTCTAAAAAAGATGAGTATGAGAGGAAAAAGAAGGAGTACGAAAGCACCTCTACAACCAAGTGAGCTAAACGCCTTGAAGGACGAGGCTTCCAGTGTTTAGCTGGGGCTTTTCGCCTTTAGCCTCATTTGCTGGTTCGGGGGGCTCACCTCTCCCCCACCCTATACCTCTCATTAAGGCATGAACTATGTTTATGCTTGCATTCTGCAAAGAGGAACATCCTCTAAAATTTCTAACCAAGTAGAGGCAAAAAGCTTTTCTCACACCCTTCTCGCCGTGAAGAACGAGGTTTTCAATTATAAACAAAGGAAGTCAATCCCAATATTTCCTGTTTTTCATATAATTTCTTTCCTCTTCGTAAAGGGTGCGGAGAAACTCCTTCCATCCCAACTTCAGTTCAGATAGAGCCTTTGAGGCTGCCCTTGGTCCAATGCCGTAAGGCGTTAAAGCGATCACGG
>JAEMPT010000084.1 GCA_022759165.1 Thermoprotei archaeon | reverse complement strand
TTATCTTTGAATTATTAAAATGCGCAAGCAAAGCGTGATAGACATGGTTAACGAACATCATAGGCCCCCCTCATTACTATTAGGCTTCGGGAACGTTGGGAAGGAGTTGGTCCTCCTAGATGATTTCTGGAATATGACAGAGGTACTAGGGATTTTGTCCAGCTCCGGAGGGGTCAAAACGAATAGAAAGGAAAGGGTTGAAGCGATAAGGGAGGCGGCTAAGACATCTGCTAAGCTTAGCGATTTGCCATTTTTTCAGAAAGGGCTCTCCCTTAGCGACTTCATCGACGAGCTTTCAGGAGGAGTCGCTTTCATAACCATTCCCCCTTCATATTATTCTGGGGAGCCAAACATTTCTTTGGTCCTGAACTTCTTAAAGAATGGTATCTCGATCATAACAGCCGATAAAACGCCCTTTGCGCTAGCATACAGCAAGGTAATTGAAGCATCAAGGAGTTCTAAAGCCTTCATCGGCTACAGGGCAACGGTAGCGGCTGGAACGCCCTTCACTGATCTGGCAAAAGGACTAAGAGGGAGGTCAATCACCTCCATAAAAAGCGTTCTGAATGCTACGACGAACTTCCTTCTCTCTAAAGTGGAGGAAGGCAAGAGCTGGGAAGAATCCTTAGAACTGGCGAGAAAGGAAAAGCTACTCGAGCCTGATCCTAGGATAGATGTGGAAGGAATAGACTCCGCTGCGAAGTTGACCATAATTTCTAATACTCTGGGTAAGGGAATTAGCCTCTGGGACGTGCGGAGAACGCCGCTATTCAGCATAAATGAAGAAATGGTTCGGCGAGCGCTTAAAGAAGGAAAAAGGTACAAGTATATCGCCTCTTATAGCTTTGATGGGGGTAATCCAACTGTATCCCCTCAGCTCATCCAAAGGGGCAATCCACTTTACGATGTAAGAGGAAACTATAACGGGATCCTCTTTGAGTTAGAAGGCAGTGAGCATATCTATCTTGAGGGTCCCGCGGGCCCTGCCTGGAGGACAGCTAGAGTTATGATCACCGACCTTATTGAGATGCTCTATTCTCCTCGATGAGCTCACAGAAAGGTACATATATAACGGCGGAATTTTTGACTTTTTTCAATTCAGTGTGTAGAGCTGCTATCTCCTTTGAGGAACCCTTCAACGAAGCTATGAGGACGCAGTTATTGTTTGAGTGTAGGTGTGTGTCGAATTTTACAATGCTTTTTCTTAATTCAATTGCTCTTTCGATTGTACTCGCGGATTCTGAGGAACTAGGCCAAATGGCTACCAGAATTCCTTCGCATTCATGGTCTACGGTATAGTGCATGTGAGCCTTCACCCCGAACTCTATCGAGTCTTCTACGAAAGCAGATCGACTGATATTCAGTACAGAGCATATAGCGTCCAACTTCTCCGCTATGTTTTCGTTTAGGCTTATCCCAAATCTTCTCTTTCTTCCCATCTATCTCCTCCTCACGAAGGATAAAAATCCATATATGAGAACCATTATTACACCGGAAAGCCCAGCCGGAGAGAGGTTCAAGAACACTCCTAATATAAGACCGAGAGAGGAAGAAAGCATGCTTATTCCTACAGCCACCCTAATAGCTTCAGTTGTGGACCATGACGATATAGAAGCGACTGCCCCTGGTAGTAGTATAAATATATGCGTCAGTATAAATCCAACTATCTTCATATATGATGTGCTGACCACAGCTATCAAGATGTAAAAGATGAAGTCGTAAAAGTAAACGTTTACTCCGGAAAGCCAAGCATCATTCCCCAGCAATCCGATCATGATGTTTTCCTTATATGTAAAAGCATAAACTACTAGTGTTAGTGCGAGGACTGAAAGAGCCAAATAGGCATCGCTCGTTGTAGCTAAAAGCGGGTCTCCGAGGATGTCTGAAGTAACGCTTCTTGCCACATAGAAATGCGTGGTGAGATAGTAAAGCACTGTTACCGTCAGGGAAGCGGTGATCCCTACGAATACCGAAATCGCTTTGTTTGCATCTACACCTATGTGTATAGCGTATCCTACTGCTAATATCATGAATACGTTGAATGGGAGGCTCCAGAGAAAGGCGTTTCCTCCTATAGTCAGAGAAGCCAACATAGAAATGCTCGCGGAAAGCAGAGCTGAATGAGGGATCGCTCCACCTAAAAAGTAGAGGTTCCTCGCCGCCATCATTGAGCTGATGATAGCGAAGGAAGCAGATGCCGATATTAAAACGGCTAGCCAAATCGCACTGAATCTCCCGGGAAAAGCGAAGTAAAAGGCCAAAGCTAATAATACCGAGATCAACGATAGCGATGTTCCTGTCATCTTACTTAGCTTCATGCTCTTCTCCTCCCCTTCATGTAGGAAACCACAGCTATTATAACCACAGCTACGGCGAGAACTGCGGCCAAGATATATGAAACATCGCTCCCGTTCTCCAGATGCGCATTAGTGGCGCTCGACGGAGATGAAATCTCCTCAGCGATGAGGTGGAGCGAATCGAAGATGCTCAAATTACCCGAGGGAGTAGGCACGTAAATTACTCTCGCTCCATATTTGCTGGCCATTCCTGCAAGCCAGGCGTCAGCTTGAGAATAAGGTACCCAAGATGAATTACCCGGCAAATAGGTCCCGAGTACTACGACAACTTTCGCTGTACCGTTTGAAAGGTAGCTCTCTATTAGATTAGCATCCTGCGGTTGTACGCCTATGTCGCTATCTAGAACCAAAAATCTCAAGATCTTTATGCCAGTCCACTCTACTGCATATTGAACTTCAGGCGAAGAGCCTACTGCTACCTCGTTGAATTTCCCGCCATAGTTCTCGATTAACTTATTAATTTCAGTCTTAACAGATTGATATTGCGATTCGAAGACCTGAGAAAGGTTTGGATAGAGGTCCTTCAGAGTGTCTGTAAGGTTCTCTACGAACAGCAAATAGTTGTTAGGGTCGTATATGGGCATATGGGGGTTCTGTATGCCGCTGTTCGGAATAACATCATACTTGATTCCCCGGATCTCCGGTATAGCAATGTAAGCGGCTTTAATTTCACCCGACCTAATCATCTGGTCTATTTGCTCCTCAGCATATGTGTGAAGAGTACTAACTATAAGAGATGCAGATTTCAGTGTAGAAACGTCCTGAGGAGTGAGCTGATAGTCATGCGGATCTACCCCAAGCTTTACCAAGGACTCAACAGGGATAGTTCCGTTCGTTATTTTTTCCACGTCGCCCTTTAATATGGGGAAAGTCGTTATTATTCCTCCCGACTCCGCTGATGCTGAGATCGACAAAGGCGCGATTGCCATTAAAGCTAGGAAAGGTAAAACTAGGAAAACGCGGACCATGTTATCCTCACCGATTTTCAAAAATATAACGACAGGTTAATAAGTGTGCACCTTATATAAATTCTCAAACATAAGGTGTGCACAATGGAAGCAATATATGAACCATCACTTTCCGTCGAGTATCTGACGATCTCGTATAACGGTGAGCCAATCCTCGAAGATCTCTATTTTGGCTACTCCGGAAACGGTATGATTCAGGTGATAGGACCGAACGGTGCCGGAAAAAGCACTCTGCTTAGAAGTATTGCTGGTCTCATAAAGCCAAAAAAAGGGATCGTAAGAATAAATGGAACCGACATAACCGCTAAACCGTTCTTAGCTTCCCGATTCCTCTCGTTTGTCCCACAGCTAACGATAGCAGATAGAAGCATCACCTTCCCAATAACCGCCGGGGAGCTCCTACTCTTCGAACTTAGGGTCTCAGGCGAAAAGCTTAGTAAAAATTCTTCGAGGGAAAAAATAATCAGCGTGGCGGAGATAGTAGGTCTCAGCTCTGAAGAACTCGAAATGGATCTTAGGGCAATGAGCGGGGGTCAGAAGCAGAAAGTATTCATAGCAAGGGCTTTGATCCACGACAGGCCCATGCTTCTTCTCGATGAGCCCCTCTCTTCTATTGACCCTGCCTCGAGGGCGGAAATAGCTGAGAAGATATCGGAGCTATCAAAGAAAAAATTAGTTGTTGTCACGAGCCACGACCCAATGGCATTCATGGAAAGTACGGCAAGAATACTGCTAATTAACAGAAAGACATATTTCTTCGGTACACCGGAAGAAGTGCTGAAGGAGGATGTCCTTGAGAAGATCTATGGAAGGATGATCGTGAAGAACGGAAGACACGTCCACTTCTTCGATGATAGCTGTGTGCATAACATGAAAAAGTAGCTTGAGCGAAACCAACATATATATTCCTTGTCTTTTAAAAGAGACAAAATGCGATTTACCATCACAAGGGAGTGCGTGTCATGAGCGCCGTAGACGAGAGGGAATATGCCCTTGATTTTTTCAAAAGAAATGGGCTCGTGCGGAAGAGGTGCAAGGGGTGCGGGAGTTATTTCTGGACATTGAACCCAGAGCTGGACAATTGCCAGGATGCCCCCTGCGTTGAGTACTTTTTCAACAGGATTCCGGTAAAAAGTAAGATGACTGTCAGGGAGGCGAGGGAGGCTTTCCTCAAGTTTTTCGAGAAGAACGGGCACGAGATCATACAGCCGAGGCCCGTTGTGGCGAGATGGAGGGAGGATCTTTATCTCACTATTGCTAGCATCGTTGTATTTCAACCACATGTGACCAGCGGAATAGTGCCTCCTCCTGCAAACCCCCTCGTCATAAGCCAACCATGCATTAGACTAGAGGACATAGACAACGTAGGCCTCACTATGGGCAGACACCTTACGCTGTTCGAGATGGGTGGCCACCATGCTTTCAACGAGAGGGGCGGGAAGAGGGTATACTGGAAGGATGAAACTGTGGAGTTGTCCTTCAGGTTCTTCACGGAGGAAGTAGGACTTCCTCCCGATCTGTTGGTCTTCAAGGAGTCCTGGTGGACAGGTGGAGGAAATGCGGGACCAAGCTTTGAAGTGACCGTCGGAGGTCTCGAGCCAGCTACGCTGGTCTTCATGCAGTATAAAACAGTCGATGGGGGACTTGAAAGAATTCCATTGGAGATCGTTGATACTGGCTACGGGATCGAGAGGATCGCCTGGTTAACCAGCAAGACTCCCACAGCTTTCCAAGCGATTTACGGAGAGTTGGTGGAGAACTTCAGGCAAAGGCTGGGACTTGAAAAACCGGGTGACGCTTTTCTATGGTCAGCGTTCAGGAAGGCAGGGCTCTTGGATCCGAGTGACAGGATGAGTGTATCGAGCTTCATTCTCTCCATAGCAAAAGATGCTGGTCTTTCACCGAGCGAAGCTAAAAATATACTCGATGGAGAGGTCAAGCTATATACGGTTCTTGACCACAGCAAAACGATATCTTACATGCTCGCGGACGGAATAGTGCCATCAAACCAGGGTGAGGGGTACCTAGCGAGGCTCGTGATAAGAAGGGCTTTGAAGACATTATATCTCATAGATCCCTCTTTGAGGCTGGCTGAATTCGTTGAGAAGCAAATATACTTCTGGGAGCAAGATTACCCGAGGTTGAGGGAGAACAGGGAGTACATACTTAAGGTAGTTGACCTAGAGGAAGAGAGGTTCAGGCAACTTATAAAGGAGAAGCTGGGTAGGGCCTTGAATGTTATCTTGAAGTCCCCCACGTTTGAGAGCTTCGAAAAGGTCTATAAGGAGTCTGGCATTCCTCCGGATATAATAGTGGCAGAAGCGCAGAAGAATGGTAAGGAAATTTCGGTACCTTTTGACTTTTACTCTAAAATAGCCAAGAGCTCCTCATCCGGATTGGGCAAAAGGATCGAATTAGAATCAGAGGCTCGTTGGACCGAAGGCCTTCCACCTACCGAACTCCTCTTTCACCAGGACCCTTACCTCAGGACTGCTAAGGCTAAAGTGCTAAAGGTATATGGCAATGAGGTGGTTCTTGACAGAACCATATTTTACCCCACAGGAGGAGGGCAGGCGAGCGATTCAGGAAAGATCTCGTCTTCAAATAAATCCTACAGGGTAGTTGAGGCGAGGAAATACGGGGAAGTCGTTTCCCATCTGCTCGAAGAGAAGCCAAATTTGAATGAGGGGGAAATAGTAGAGCTGGAAATAGACTGGGGTAAAAGGTTCTCCAATATGAGGCACCACACGGCTACCCATATATTGCTTGGTAGCATAAAGAGGGTTCTTGGCAATCACGTGTGGCAGGCTGGTGCAGAGAAAACTCCAGAGAAAGGCAGGCTCGACGTCACGCACTACGATTTGCCTACAGCGGACGAACTAGCAGAAATAGAGAGAATAGCTAACGAGATAATCGATGAGAGGATATCGATTAGAGCTACGATGATGGAAAGAAATGAGGCGGAGAAGAAGTACGGTTTCGTTATATATCAGGGCGGTGTCCCCATGCAGAGGACTATAAGGATAGTTGAGATCCCAGGGGTCGATGCGGAGGCATGCTTCGGAACTCACCTTTCGAACACTGCTGAGGTGGGTGGAATAAAGATAACCAATGTTACGAAGCTTCAGGACGGCGTGATAAGATTCGAGTATGTGGCAGGTACAAGGCTAGCAAATTATGCGAGGGAGATGGAAAACATTATGGAGGAAACAGCCTCACTTTTCAACACTCGACCAGCTCAATTGAAAGAAAGGGCGAAGGTAATTGCATCTGACATGGCCAAAATGAAGTCGTTGATATCTTCTTATAGGAAAATGATCGCGAGGTCGATAGAGGTAGCTCTCGAAAGCGAATCTAAGATTATTGGTCGCGCAAGACTATTGGTCTTCGAGGATCCAGTCGGTGATGCTGAAGGGTTGAGCGAGATGTTGAAGGAAATAGTTGAAAGGAGACCGGAAGCAGCGATCATATTGATCGGTAGAGATGGAAGCATAGAGATCAGCTTAGGAAAAACTGCTTCGGAGGAACTCGATGCGAGGAAAATAGCTGAAGCGCTGAGGGAAGAATTCGGAGGGAAAGGAGGAGGGAGGAGCGATCATTCGTTCTTAAGGGCAGAAATGCCAGTGAGAGTTGATAGCGTTTGGAAAATCTTGCAGGAAAAAGTTCTGCGCTCGGGTTGATCAAAGGCGCCAAGGCCTACAGGGCCATGCTTGATATGGGGCTTTTGCCGCAACACGCCCTTCAGGCAGTCGAATCGATAACCCCCCTGACATCCATTGAAAGACAGCTATTATTGCGATGCATATCATCAAGATTGGAGTCCGAGGATAACTTCAAAAAGCTCGTGGATCTGAGAGAGGCTTATGGAAAAAGCTTGGCCATAGATTTATTCAATGTAGCTATCACAATAGCCGAGGCATTCGAAGGATATCCGATTTTCAGGTGCACCGATGGCCTGACTAGGGACCTCGCAGCCTCCTATGGCAGATCTAAGAAAGATCCATCCTCACTGATGGAGGCGGTTAAGGCTGTAGCTGAGACGCTGGTAGTTTATCCTCCAAAAAGAATAGTTTTGGTCGCGGATAGACAAATATCATTCAGTGGTGAAAGAATAGCTGAGGCTGAAGGTGTACTTTCGAGCGTATCGCAGGTCGAGGCACGCCTTTCCGATACCGCGGATTCTGAGCTCATACGACTTTCAAGTGAAGGCGCCATCATCTCGAGCAGCGATGTGGTCATCGTGAAAAAATCTCAGAGCATTCTGGACCTCCCCAAACATGTTCTCGTTAATAGAAGGATCTACGGGAAGAACGTAATTGATATGAACTACATAATAGCTTCGCTCGGTATGCTGACTTTTTCCCCGCTTTAAAAGACAAGGCCTTCAGTCGAAAAATTCATAAATAATGCAGAGATAGCTTAGTAATCTAGTAGTAGTTCAATCGGCTAACACAACAAAATTAAAAACCTTCTAAGCAATTATTCAAATGAATAGGGCCCGTAGCCTAGCCAGGATAGGGCGCCGGCCTTCTAAGCTAGGATAGGAAGGCGGGGACAGCCGGTGGTCCGGGGTTCAAATCCCCGCGGGCCCGCCTATTTTATTATCATTACTACTAAAAGCTTTCTTTATAAGGCAGAGATAACTCAACTCATATGTAATTACACGGTCTTCTTAACCTTTTTGGGAAATGTTCATTAAGGCCAGGTAAAAATATGTCAAAAAAGTCTATACCCCTTTACAGCTGAAAGCCTCCCCTTTTAATGCGGGGAGGAGATCAGACCAAGTTAAAATTTAAATAAAATTTATAAAATTTCACGTATGTCGTCGTAAAAGGCTGCTTTGGGATTAAAGCTCAGGGTCCTCCGAATAGGGCACCTAGCCCGCTGGCAAGCTCCTCCTCGCTAAGCTCCTTCTTCTCCTCTTCCTCTTTGGCCTCAGCCTTCTTCTCTTCCTCCTTTGGCTTCTGCTCTGCTGCAGGCTGTGCCGCTGGAGCGGCGGCAACCGCTACCGGTGCAGCTGCAGCAGATTTCAGAACATCATCGATGTTCACTTGCTGGAGGGCAGCAACGAGGGCCTTAACCCTTACCTCGTCTACTTGGACTCCCGCTGCCTCGAGGACCTTCTTCAAGTTCTCTTCATTTATCTCCTTCTTGGCACCGTGCAACATTAGTGAGGCATATATGTATTCTATTGTAACTCACCTCTTCAAATATTTCAAGCTTGTAGTTATTCATTTTAAGCATTTTTATAGATTTCTAGGGTCTTTATACTATCAATCTTTAAGGGGTTAAAAAGGGGTTACGGTCCTCCGAATAGGGCACCTAGCCCGCTGGCAAGCTCCTCCTCGCTAAGCTCCTTCTTCTCCTCTTCCTCTTTGGCCTCAGCCTTCTTCTCTTCCTCCTTTGGCTTCTGCTCTGCTGCAGGCTGTGCCGCTGGAGCGGCGGCAACCGCTACCGGTTCAATTCCTACCTCTTTGGCTTTATCTCCCATTGCTGCGACAAGGGCCCGCGCCTTCCTGAGGGCTGCTGTTAAGACAGCCTCAGCGGTCTCCGGGGTAACGAACCCAGATTCAGCCGCTAAAGCTATAGCTTTTCTATAGGCCTTAGCAATAGTTAGCTTTAGAACCTCTGGCTCTGGGTATGCTATCTCGGAGGCGAAACTCAATGCTAGGGAATATGCATAAGCAACATCAGAAGCATATCTATCAACGTCCAGCTTAAGCTGTTGAGCCTCTAGGACAAGCCCTCCTTCCATCGCGAATTCAAGCGTTATACCGATCTCCGCCGGATATATTCCAAGCCTCTGAAGCATCGATGCTAGGTCGTCGCTTATCGTATCTCCTGGCTTCGCCAGAACTGTTCTCTTAGCTATCCAAATGGTCCCGCCCTGTACCTTCGTGGGGATCTTGAGCTTTCCAAAAGCGCTCAGCAGAGGCCCTGCAGGCAACTTAGTGTCCATGGGGTCAACGGCTATTTCTCTGTCCACCTTCATGCCAGCCCTAGCAGGCGCAGGAAGCTTAATCCTCGTGATTTGCGAGTACAAGAGGAACGGGTTCACTTTGGAGAATATGAACACCTTCTGCCCCCTTATCCTCTTCTCAAGCTCCTCAGCTCCTTTGATTCCCGCTATCTTAGCAGCCAGTAGGAACAAGTTGTTCTTCGTGCTCCTTATAACGATCTTATTTCCGTACTTTTTACTCACTATGTACTTTACCTTTTGGAGTAGACTTGCCTCGAGAGAGCTGGCATCGATTACTGCAACTACTGGATATTCCTTAAAGAGCCCTGCCAGCTCCTCGACCTCTTGCCTTTTCCTCTTCGGGACCTCTCTAGCTTTTTGAACTAGCCTCATTCTCTATCACCTGAGCTTTAGCTTTACGGGCTTGCCCATGGTCTTTTTCAAGTAAATAGCGGAAACATTGGATAGACCCTTGAATTTGTTCTCGATTACGTTCAGCACAGCCATGGCGTTCTCCCTGAGCTCCTCCGGAGTGTTTGCTTCACTGCCAATCCTCACTTGGATCTGCGGCTGATCCTTTATCCTTACCACTGCTAGCCTTTTGTATCTCTCCAGTACAGAGCCCAGATCTACTCTCGGAGGGAGAGGAAGCGGGGCTTTCCCTCTAGGACCGAGAGCGGGGCCGAGTACTCTTCCCGTCACAGCCATGAGATCAGTTTGAACCAGCACTACATCGCACATCCTGGCAACCTTCCTGGCCTTTTTCTTGTCCTTTCCTAGCTCCTCGAGCATTTGCTTGTCTATGACATTCTTAACGCCTAAGCTCTTCGCCTGGAGGGCTAAATCTCCGTCGGCGACGACGCAGACCTCCAAATCCTTCTTAGGAGAAAATGGCAGAAAGACCTGCTCCCTAAGCTTGTACTCCGGTCTCTTCGGGTCGATATCCTTGAATACTATTATCATCTCTATGCTCTGATTGAACTTTCTCTTGGGTCCCTTTTCCAGCAGCTCTCTTATGGCCTCATCGAGCTTTGGTGCCAGTGTAACCGACTGCGACATTTCACTCACCGAAACTTAATAGCTCAATCCTTATCAGTTTCATCAGTTAAAAAACTCTGCTCATGCTAACTCATATTCTTTAGCGTATTTTTCTAGGAGCTCGTTGTGCGTCCCGCTCTCTAGCTCTTTGCTCACATCCTTCGGGTCCTTTCCATTGACCGTAAGTCCTATGCTTCTTGCTGTCCCTAGCAAGGACTTCACAGCTGCCCTCAATGTTTTAGCTTTCAACTCGTCCTTAAGAGCTATCGCGACTTCTGCCAAAGATTCTAAACTTATATCCCCGACCTTTTTGTGCGCTGGGTCGCCGCTCGGCTCCTTCACTCCCGCCTTCCAAAGCAACACATCAGCTACTGGAGGAGGAATTATTTCAACGTAGTAATCCCTGCTCTTAGTGTAAATGTACAGCCTAGCCTTAACCTCTTTTCCCTTTAGCTTAGCGAGCTTCCTCTCTAGCTCCTGTAAAACGACTTTTGAATCTATACCGTACTTTTCTACCTCTTCCACGTCTTTCTCGGACGCTTCTCCGTTTGGAAACACAAGGTTGAGTATCTTTATTTCTTCACTCATGTCTAACTCCCCTTCTTAATAGGCTTCACGTAATCTCCGCTAACTGTGACCTTCAGTGGGTAAGCCGATTCCAGTATGTTGAGAACCAGCTCTTTTCTCTCCCTGTCAACTTGGACTACTTGGGCCTTTATGCCTTGGAAGGGCCCGGCGATCACTTCAACCATGTCACCTGGAATAAGCCCCTCTATCAAGTCCTTCGGCTTTATAGCCCTTTCTACATCTTCAAGGGTCATTGTACCCTGGACCCTTCTTCTTACGTTTGGTATATCCCTTATCGCATTATCGACGACGGAGCTTTTTTGCGCCTCAATTATCAAGTATCCCTTAAGCTCCGGCTGTATTATTATTGAATATATTTCTAAGCTCTGCGTCTTAACCTTCTTTTCCAATAGGATGGCCACGTTTTGTTCCTGCTTGGCCGTAGTCCTAATCAGAAAGAAGGTAGTCTTCGTCTTTTCGGCCTTTTCTTCTTCGCCCAAGCTCATCAACCTCCTATGGCTGGCAGGACGACACTGACCATTATGTGTATTACATAGGCTATTGATCCTACTAGAGTGAAGCCAAGAAGGTTTAGCTTCAGCAGTAGCTTGAATTCATCGTTGTCAGGCTTCCTAGAGAGCTTCAGTATCCTCCTCCACATGGTCAGCATGTCCTTAAATTTGCTACCGAGCCCTTCCTCGTTACTCATTTTCCCTCTCACTCGCCTTTTTATTGCACCCGCGCAATAATTATTCGTTTGGTGCCGCGGCCGGGATTTGAACCCGGGTCACGGGCTCGAAAGGCCCGCATAC
>JAEMPT010000093.1 GCA_022759165.1 Thermoprotei archaeon | reverse complement strand
GGCGCACAATAGACCAGGCCGTGGGTGGAGCATGTAAGTTCTGGTTCTTATTCTCAATAATCTGTCTGCTGGGGGGAGGGGCAATAGTGCTACTACAGGGGGGGATCTGAAATGACCGGCACATATGCTGAGAAATCCGTTTCCGAGAGAAACCTTTCACTAGTTTCAAAGGCGAAAAAACATTTTAACGCGATACTATTGTGGGTAAAATTACTTGTGAGGCCTCTCAGGATCACGTACCGCTATCCATTAGTAAAGGAGATCCCAGATGAAGGTTACAGAGGTTTTATAGTATTGGATGACGGGAAGTGCATCGGATGCTCCCTATGTGCTAGGATCTGCCCAGCCTCTGCTATGAAAATGTTCCAAGCTCAGGAAAAGAAGCTCAGACCTGCGATAAATCTTGAAAGATGCGTGTTCTGTGGTTACTGTGTTGACGTTTGTCCCACGAATGCATTGAAGCATGCGAGGACTCATGACACCGTTTTCGAAGAGGGAGAAAGCATGCTATATATAGGAGATAAGTTCACCGTAGATCCCGATTCCCAGTTATTAACTGGTAGGGTGAGGATCTACAGGGTCAGGGTTGATGAAAGGAGGGGATTGGTCTATGAGCCTATTAGGTGATATATCAGTCTGGAGCATTTACTTCAGCGTTACTATGGTAGCACTGATATCGATATTGCTCGCAGCCTTGTTAGTGAGGGAAAGATCCCTCGTTTACGGATCCTTCATGTTGGCAGGCATCGGGATCTCCGTCTCCGGACTCATCGCCTTTCTAGGTTATCAGATCATAGCAGCAGCCCAGCTCATCGTATATGTGGGGGCTTCTGTCATGCTTTTCATCGTTTCCTTATCTATGCTTGGAAACATTAAAGTCAAGACAATGAGTATATACAAGACAAGCATAATTTCTACTATAGCTTTTGTTGCTTTTTATTTCTTAATAAACACGGTTGAAAAGGAGCTTGGGTATGAGTTAGGCCCAACGATAGTAACGAGCAGAACTATGTCGGAATTCCTGACAAGCGAATTCCTGACGCAACTTTTCTTCATCTCTGTTTCTGCTTTACTAGCACTGATATCTGCGATATATATAGCGAAGAAGGGAGGTGCTGGAAAGGATGAGTGAATTGCTTATCGAAATATACAAGATAACGGCTTCTCTCTTGCTAGCTCTTGGACTTGGTACCGTACTGTCCTCTAGGTCCCTAGTTAAAATGCTCATTGGAGCCGAGGTCATGTTCAACGGCTCTCTTCTTTATTTGGCACTCATAGGCACGGTTTATCCATATGCTACTGCGATATTTGCACTTTTAGCTATACTCATTGCTTCCATTGAGCTTCTTCTTGCAGTATCCATAGTTATTCTCTATTATAGGACGCATAGAGAACCTGAAGTCATAAAAACAATTCCTGAGGGCGACAGGTGAGCAAAATGTCGGTTCTATACCTCCCTCATTTGATGTTGACAACTCTTTCGATATCAATTCTAGCATTAATAGCTCTAAACATTGTACTAAAAAGACCCAGGCATATGTGCACAGCAACTGCTGCTCTCTTTCTACCATTGATTGCATCGACTCTTCTTGCCACATTTTATTCGGGAGGCAAATTTACAGACGGGGTATATCTCTCAGCCAAATACCTGGGAGACTTCAATTTTCTCGTGGACTACGTTTCTGGTCCAATCGCATTGACTATACTAGGGGTATCAATGGTCATATCGATATATGCCTATCCATATATGGAAAGAAAATTCGAGGAAGAAGGCGAACAAATATCCTCGAACATGAAGCTATTCTACGTTTTATATTATATATTTTCCATTTCTATGTATGGGTCAGTAATTTCAACGAACTTCGCAGAATTCTACCTCTTCTTAGAGGTTGGTCTGATATCTAGCTTCATACTTATCAACAATTACGGCTACGGTGATAGAAGAAAAATCGCCCTCCTCTACTTTGTTTGGACTCATATTGGTGCTGTGCTCTTCCTCGTGGGTGCGCTAGCATTCGGTTATTATGAGGGTAGCCTGAATGTTTTCGGCTCTGGAGGAAACATAGTTTACACGGGAGAGCTGATGCAGAGCGTCGCGAAAGCAGTTTTTGCTCTTATGCTGGTAGGAATGTTGGTTAAGGCAGCGGCCCTAGGATTCCATCTGTGGCTACCTTATGCGCATGCCGAAGCACCAACACCGATAAGTGCGCTGCTTTCTCCACTTTTAATAGGGATCGGACCATACGTGATCTTTAGATTTTTATACCCCCTTTTTCCGGCTCAGTTCGGTGATGCTAGGCTTTTGTTAGCTGTGTGGGGAGCGCTAACCATAGTTTATGGAGGCTTAAATGCTTTATTTGAAAAGGACTTTAAGAGGTTCTTGGCATACAGCAGCATATCGCAGATGGGTTATCTCATAATTTCGGTCGCTGCCGGGAACATCTACGGCTTTATAGGGCTAATACTGCATTACATAGCCCATGCGTTCGGAAAGGCCATATTATTCGCTTCAGCAGGCTCCGTTATATACCACGAAAATGGACTCAGGGACATGCGTCAGATGGGAGGAATGCTGAAGACTTTGCCGATGACTGGTAATACCGCATTGTTAGGATTTTTCACTATAACAGGGATGCCTCCCACCATAGGCTTTTGGAGCGAGCTCTTCATCGTGAGAGGAGTAGTAGAAGCTTTTTACGGAATGGGGGCGGAAGGTCTCGCTATCATAGCGCTACTTTTCATAGGATTCTCTTTGTCGATTTCGTACTCCTTTTACAGATATAAGGAAGTTTTTCAGGGGCCGCCCAAATTTGGCGCGAGGAAAAAAGAGGATCCTTTTATTATAGGGTCGCTTATAACCCTCGCTATTTTGGCGATCGCTCTTTTCATCGTCGCTCCCGTTTATGCCAACTATTTGACGGGATATCTGAATTCTCTTAAGGCACTAGCAGGAGGTGCATAAAAGTGGCGCTCAACGCATACTATTTCTTGGCTATCATTCAGCCTTTTATTGCTTCGGCAATAATAGCCTTGCTCCCCTCTAAGAGGAAGTTGCCAGGCTTAGTGAGCGTGGCATCGCTGTTTATTTCAACGGTCTCATCAGGCCTAGTTTTGTACTTCATACTTGAGAAAGGATTCAGCGGGCCAATTTCATTTGGTGATCTTCCCTCTATAGGCTTCTCCCTATCTTTTCTATACGACTCCTACACGGGCATAATGATGGAGCTTGTCTCATTTCTATCCCTAATAATAGGGATATACAGCTTATACTATATGGATGGAGATGAGGGGTTCACTAGGTATTTCATGTACTTTACCTTCTTCGTAGGAAGTATGATGCTCGTTGTCTCAGCAGACAATCTGATACTGCTTTTTTTGGGATGGGAAGGAACTGGTCTAGCAAGCTACGCATTGATAGGGCACTGGAGGCACGATGAAAAAGAGAGAATGATTGGAGAAGAGGGCAGATATGTCGCAAACACGCCAATGTTCTCCTTCCCTAGTATGAGCGGTCTAAGAGCCCTCCTCTTTACAAGAATCCCCGATGTGCTCATGCTAGTTGGCATAATCGTATTGTATATTATGACGGGGACGTTCAGTTTGAGTGTTTTGCTTAAATCATCTTCCAATGTTGTAGGGATCCTCGCAAGAGCAGGTATCTTAGTCCCTGTTATGTCCTTACTATCTATAGGAGCATTGGCTAAGAGCGCGCAGTTCCCATTCCACGAGTGGCTCGTGACCGCTATGACAGGCCCGACCCCAGTAAGCGCACTAATTCATGCAGCAACGATGGTGAAAGCCGGAGTATACTACATGGTGAGGATTACCCCGATATTTGCATATGGGGCAAAAGAGCTGATGGTAACAGATCCTATCTTAGGCCAAACAGCCTTCTCACAGATTCAAGAATTCTACTACGTGCTTATGATCATTGGTGCTATAACGGCATTCGCTCTCGCTACAATGGCTCTCGTCGCGAGGGAGGCAAAGCTGATCTTAGCATATTCTACTGGGAGCCAGCTGGGTTTCATGTTCGCAGGAATCGGCGCCTCGATTTTTTCATCTCATCCATCTCTCGTGCTTTCATTCGTTGTGGCCCACTTGATTGCTCATGCCGTATTCAAGGCCGGTCTATTCCTCGGGGCGGGCATTTACATTCATGTGGGAGAAAGCAGGTTCATCGATGAGTGGCCGAACATACATAGGATGAGGGTTACGACCTCATTGAACTGGCTTCTTACCCTTTCGCTTGCCGGTTTACCTCCTTTCATAGGCTTTTGGACCAAAGATGCCTTGGTAGAGAGTTACATAGCAACTGGACTTTTGCTTCCAACGTCCTTGTTAGTGGTCACCATTTTATTCACAGCTTTTTACTCTACAAGGTACTTGTTGTATACTGAAAGGTACCCAGGAAAAGATGGGGAGCTGTTGCATGAACCACCTGCATATGTGGCTTCTACTTACGGTCTACTCGCAATCCTTTCTATACTCTTAGGTATCATGTGGCCGCTGTTCGGACAAAAACTTTCAATGTTTGTTTCGCAATCCTTCATAGAAGTGCCTCATATACTTGCCGAAGGCGAGACCACAGCGGTAGCCGTTTCCCTCGCTTTGGTTCTAACAGGTATAGCGCTATCTTTCTCAGCATACTACCTTAAGTTAATTGATTCCAAGAGCATAATCTCGAAACTTCCCTCATTAAACAACTTCCTCAGAGACAGATGGTGGATAAACGTATTCTATTACAATATTGGGCTAGCTTTTCTTAGAATAGGCGAAGTTACATATAACTCATTAGAGAAAGGCCTGGACACAGCAATCAACTATGCGTTACCGAGGGGAACATCCGTGTTTAGCAAGTACATACGAAAGCCACTGAACGGGGATACTTACAACTATATGCTTTACTTCCTCTTATCTGTAGTAGTAATGTTACTCATCCTGATCTTCATGTGAGGTGGTGAAAATGCTAAGCGGGAGCGATATAGGTGCAATAGCTACAATAGGAATACCAATTATAGCTTCATCGGCTTTAATAATCGCAGGTTTCTACTCAAACCTAGAGAGAAGGGCAATAGTTCTGCTAAACCTCATTTTTGGGATAGCTGAGCTAGGCGCTATTGCTTTCTTATCCTACCTCTCAATATCAGGACTATATTCTTCAGCTCTGAACGGTGTCATCGTGCTCGACGGTTTTTCCATAATTCCTCTGCTAATTGGAGCCTTTGTCCTCCAGATAATTTTAGCATCTCTTTCTCTTGAGGGAGAAGTTCACAAAGCTGCAATATTCGCTGTTGCTGGGTTTTCAACAGTTTTAGGAAGCTTCCTGTTAGCGACTACCTCATCTATCTCTCTTTTCATTGCATCATGGCTGTTGCTGAGTATTTCATCATACACAGCGGTAGCTGCAGCGAAGACGAAATCCTCATCTGATGCCGCGCTTAAGTATGCACTCATGGGTGTGCTCTCAACAGTGTTCATAGTTATGTGGCTGGGTACTGGGGCTTATCTTGCGGGGGATAACATATACTCCGCCAATTGGTTTGGCAGTGGTAAGCTCTTTCTTCTCTCCGCTGCTCTCCTGTTAGCTGGTGTAGGGTTTAAGCTGGGCATATTTCCGTTTCACTGGTGGATGCCAGACGTATATTCCCAGGCAGAAGGCAGAGCGATCGCCTTGATAACAGGAGTTGCAAAGATCGGGGCGATACTCGGATTCGTTAGAATGATTTATTATACGTTTTACATTGGACCCAGCGCCCAATTCATAGATATGGTAGCGATAGTGAGCGTCCTTACAATGACATTTGGAAATATAGCAGCACTTACAACTAGGGTATTACCGAGAATCCTCGCATATAGCAGTATAGCCCAAATTGGCTATATACTCGTGGGTGTCGTGGGCATACTCTATGGAGCCTCGAGTGGAAATGCGCAACTCATTTATCTTGCTTCAGGCGGAATAGCAATACAAACACTTGGCTATTCGCTCGCTAAGTCTGGGTCCTTCCTCTTTACAGGAGAGCTTGGGTCAAGCGTACCCGATGAAAGCATCAAGGGAGCATATAGGGCTGATGCATTGAGCTCTTTGTCCTTTTCCATATTCCTATTGAGTCTGCTAGGTCTTCCTCCATTAGTGGGATTCTGGGGAAAGCTATACTTGTTCGAATCAGCGGTACCCTATAGCTTAGCGCTGGTTGTCATAGCGATTATCAACAGCGGGATCTCCAGCTATTACTACGGTAGGCTCATATCGATGCTCTTTTCTCAAACAGGTACTGGTAAGGGAAAATTCGAGCTCAGGGTCAGCTACGTCATATTATCGATAGTTTTAGTGGCTTTGGGTCTAGGGTTACTCCAGCTTATCTTCCCCTATCTCAGCATAAAGGTTCTGTGAGCTTTTCGTTATATTAAAAAATACTTTTTAAACGTTTTTGAAGGAAGGATAAAACTATAACGGAATCCTTTGTTTAAAAGCGGAGAGGAAAGCAATGGACAAGGACCTTATAGACTGGATTTACACAGTATCTCAAGCGGATCCGAAGCATGAAAACGGTGGAGTGCTGGGGTCAATGACAACTCCGCCTCCCCCTGAAGCTTTGAAGATAGTAAATCACTTCATATCGAAGAACTTAGGAGACCCTCACTTATTCAAAAGCCTAGAACTCATAACTGAGAAGCTCGTGAGCTTAACTAGGGAAACTTTAGGGTTACCTCCTAATATGAAAGGAATAATCACCAGCGGAGGCACCGAGTCAAACATACTCGCCCTCTATTCCTTTCGTGAATCACTGGGTGTGAAAAAAGTAGTATTGACAGATGTTGCGCATTATAGCGTTTTAAAGGCTTCTAAAATGCTCAACATTTATAGCGAAGTTGTTCAAACAGATTTTTCGGGAAAGTTCAGGCCAGATGATATCTCGAAGAAGATCCATGGTCCCTCCGATTCTCTGGTTATGACAATGGGTACGACACAGCTTGGAGGAGTAGAGGATCCTAGAGAAATTTTGGATGACCTCAATAGAGTACCGATCCATGTAGATGCAGCCTTCGGTGGGCTTACCTTTCCATTTATAAATCCGGAGAAATTCCATGGTATATTGCGTGCTCTGATTAGCTCAGGTACGAACTTCACAATTGGAGTAGATTTTCACAAGTTTTTGGGGGCTCCTATCCCTTCGGGGATCATATTCGTGCCTGAAGAAATTTACCCCTCATTATCTTTCGACGTGAATTATATCTCTTCTGGCAAACAGTTCGGATTACTGGGCACTAGGCCTGGTTTTTCAGCAGCAGCTGCTCTGGCGACATTAGCCTATTATGGGCTTGACGGACTATCAAAAAGGGCAAAGTTGGCATATGAAAACACACTATGGTTTCTGGAAGAGGCCAAGCATAGGGGGCTTGGCTTTCCCGTAAATCGCCCTGAAGTACCTATAGCTTGCCTCAGTACCGACGAATTGATAGAAAGAGAGAAGCTTTTAGAAGAGTTGGCAAAAAGGGGGTTTTTTGTTTATAGAGGTGAAAAATGCAGAGGAATAAGGGTAGTCATGATGCCTCACGTAAGGAAGAGTCATTTGCAGCGTTTGCTAAAGGCTATTGAAGAGGTTCTGATCTCTTCTTAGCTATAAGGGCATAGGTTTTCTGCTTATACAGCGGGAGGCTTCATGAGGAGTATATCTTACCTCACTATTGCTTACCAAGGTTTGAGATATCACGGATTTCAGACTCAGCCTGGCTTTGAAACAGTAGAAAACTGTATTATCTCTTCGCTGAGGAGAATCGGTTGTTTCGATGATTTTTCCATGAATACTTATAGTCACGGTGGGAGAACTGATAGGGGAGTGAGTGCGCTTGGGCAGATCATTTCATTTTCTCCAGTCAACGGATGCTCTCCTGAACAAGCAGCTGTAGCTATCAACAAACAGTGCCCTGAAGTGATTGTGTGGGGATATAGAGAGGATTTACCGCCTCAGTTCAAGGTCAGATATTGGGCACTTTGGAGGGAATATATCTATATCGATGAAATATCTAGATATAAATCTTCAATTGAATCACTTCAAAAAGCGCTAGGCTGGGTAAAAAACATGAGATCCCTTGCTCCTTTTTATAAGGACTTCAAACTTGAGAGTTTCAGCCCTTGGTACTTTTCAAGGAGAATACTAGATGCTGAAATTAAGAGAATAGGAGAGAAGTTAGCTATACGAATAAGGGGGGAATCCTTCACATATCATTTCGTAAGAAGGCTTATATCGTTTTTACGCGCCTACGATGAGAATTCTTCCCCAGAAGAGAACTTAAGAAATTGGCGTGGAGGACAGGCAGAACCCGAAAGACTCATATTATCTAGAGTTATGACGCCTTACGCTCACAGAGCTCTTGCCCACATAGAAAAAGTCGCTACTGGGATCGTTTCTTCCTTGCCCTGGTGCCCATTTTCTTTGTGCTCGTCTCGAATTTTCTTAGAGATTCTTCTGCGTTCATGGGACCCGTAGAAGAAGGTTCAGTATTTTCAGTGCTTTCCTTAGATTTGCCGACGATAACCCTGATCTCATCATCCTCTAACTTTAATCCTTCCATAATCTGTGTTGCTAAAGTTTTATTCACTTTGTATAATGCTCTTAACATCGGTATATATTCGCTCTTCACTGTCTCCCTAGAACAGTGAGTAACTTTCGCTATTTTAGCTGCAGCTTTGTTCAGGCTTTCCCTAGCCTTCTTTGTCTCGCTCATCATTCTTATTTTTTTGGGAAATTCGTATTTGATCCATTTGAACTTGGTCTTTTTCCTTGAAAGTGAAATAGCAGGCCCGACCATTTCTGATATATAGGTCAAAAGATCGTAGTTCTGCGTTCTCTTCATTCTTCCTCTATAAATGTCAGCTCTCGATAAAGCCTGAAATGCTAAATACATATCCTCTGGCTCTGTAAGCTGGACTGGTATGTTCTCCGATAACCATTCGATCAATGTGTCAATGTCCACCTGAGAATGGGAAACAGCTAATTTGCTTTGCCAAGCATATTTAGAGGTGAATATATTTCTAAGAGTGTCGAATGGATTCACTTCTCTGTCTCTGTAATATATAAGTTCATTCACTAAGGATGCAGTTACTTTCCCAAAGCTCAGACCTAAGTTTTGAAGATCATTTATGCTGGCTCTCAGGTCTCCTTCGTTCTTTGTGTGAATGATTTTTAGAGCTTCATCTTCGCAAAATATCTTCTCTTTCTCGCATATTCCCTTCAGCAGCTTCACTACATCTCTCTGATTAAGCTTCTTTAGTTCAATCAAAAGGGATGCATCTCTCAGAGGTTTTAAGTCCGGGTGGAACGGATTATTCGCCGTCATGATGATCGGATGTTTAGTTATAGAAGTCAACTCTAGCATAGTCTCAATGCCACCCTTATCCGCCGTCCCGGAAAGTCCATCTACTTCATCTATTAGTATCAATCTCTTCTTCCCCGATAGTGACATCTTTGTGGCAGCAGGCTTGATCCTCTTTTCTATATCCTCTCTTCTTCTGAAGTCGCTTGCATTGGTTTCTATTACCTCGCAGTTCATTTCCTTGGAAATAGCTTCCACGAGCGATGTCTTCCCAACACCAGGTGGTCCATACAGAAGGACCGCCTTCTTTGTAGGGCTTCCCCTGTCCCAAGCTTTCAACCAATTGAGAAGAATCGTTTTTGCTTCTTCTTGGTCGACGTAATCGGAGAGGCTCTTAGGTCTATACTTTATTATCCAAGGAATATAGCTTGATTCAGGCATTTTATATCATTCCTGCGAAGTCCTTCTCCCTAGCAGGACAAGCCACGCTAAGAAGCTGCTCATCTGTATCTCGTCGTCCGCTCCCTCGACCATCCTGTAAAGTATCTCACCCGTATAGTCTGCTATGAGCACGCGTTGCTCCTCGCTGAGCTGTATTTCTGGACTGAATATTTCTCTGTGCACTTGCTTTATTATATCAACTCCACTGAGACCATATTCGATCATTAGTTTTCTCAATCTTTCTCTAGCTACATCGAACTTTCCTTCTAGCGCATTTTCAACCATTTCTCTTATCTCTTTGGGATGCGCGAGTCCCATTACCTTATAAACAGCATCTACGGTAACCTTTCCAATCGCGCTCGAGGACTGCAGTAAGTTTATCGCTCTCCTCAAATCACCTTCACATATCTCATAAATCACTTCAAGCGCTCTTTCATCGTATTCGACCTCTTCTTTAGAGGCTATCCATTTCAGCCTTTGAACAACCAGTTCTTTGCTCAGTGGAACAAACCTAAAGAGAGCAGCTCTCGATTGTATTGGCTCGATTATCTTACTACCGTAATTAGCTATCAGTATGAACCTGCTCGTTGCAGTAAAATTCTCCATCATCCTCCTCAAGGCCTGCTGCGCGTCTGAAGTCATATTATCTGCTTCGTCTAAAATGATCAACTTAAATGGAACCGAGCCAACAACTCTGGCTCTCGCAAATTCTTTAACTTTGGTCCTTATGTCATCTATACCCCTTTCATCGGAAGCATTCATTTCTAATATGTACTGCTGGTAGCTTTCGCCGTAAAGATCGTGTGCGAATGCGAGAGCAGCAGTTGTCTTCCCCGTACCAGGAGGACCTGTGAATAGCATATGTGGAACGTTCTTTTCTTCTACAAATTTCTTCAACCTGACTACTATATCTTCCTGATTGACGATATCATCTAGGCTCTTTGGCCTATACTTTTCTGCCCATAGCAAGTGCATGTCTGGACTGGACAAATAGATCACCGACTTAACAAGCTATATTACTATATAAACATAATAACTTCTTCCTTTCTTAAATAGTTATTAGGTTGAAAAGGATCCTTGCTGCGCTATTCTTTGCCGGTGGATCAACATGTTCGAGGAAATGGCATTACTGAAGGAGGCGTTTGAGAGGTCAGCGGTTAAGGTAATCATTACAGTTGAAAATGCTTCTATCAAACTTCCTAATGGGGGAATCGCTAACGTAAAGAAAGGAGATGAGATAGAGGTTCCCAGATGGATGGCAAATTTGCTCGACGAAAAAGGAATAGCGAAGAGAAAATGGAACGAGGTTCAACTTCAAGAGCTCTCAAAAATAGACTATAAGACGAGGACGGTAAAGTCACCAAGGGAGGTGGAGCCTCTCCCTAGCAACTTTTATTGGATATGGACAGAGTACCTCGAGCACCTGGAAAAAGTTATAAAAAGCACGCCGGATCCGAATTATATCTACGAAAGGAAAAGAGTAGGCGAATTCCTGAATAGAATAATGTCTAGGAGAATTGCTATCCTAATCGATGCGATATTGACCTCGGGAGTTGAAATGCCTTCGCTACTATCTAAGGTCACTCCTGAAGAGTTAGTATTGCTAGAAAAGTTTCAGGGTGATTTCAAAGAATGGAAGGAAATACTGAACATATAACTGAGGAGCAAGCGGAACAGGAGGCTCCACAAGTAGATTACGTGGAAAGATTCAGAGGTTTTCTGCTGAACTTTTCGAGAGACGGTGAAGACAAAAAATACATATCGAAAATCAAACAGATGATTTACAATGGTGCTAATTCGCTTCAGGTTGACTGGAGCGACGTCCACTATACGGATGACTCCCTTGCCCTCTATATTCTTAAAGAGCCAGACAAAGCACTAAGCGATTTCAACAAGGCTTTGAGAATTGTAGTAAGCGAGGTGAGCTCCTCATATGCTGAAGAAAGGAAACATTTCTTCGTGAGGCTTACCAATATACCGGTATCGGTCCCGATAAGGAGCATAAGGAGCGAACATGTTAACACGCTCATCTCTATTGAGGGGATATTGGTCAGGGAATCTCCTGTAAAGCAGAAACTGGTAAGAGCTATGCTGAGGCACGTATCAGTTTCGAGGAAGGGAGAGAAGCCCAAAAATGAGGCAAACGAATGCGGAGCAGAGTTTTACTGGCCTCCAGAAGATTTGGGGGAGCTAGGAGATGTAATAGAGTACCCCCAGACATGCCCAATTTGTGGTATGGGAGGCACGTTCAAGGTGATTCCTGAGAAAGGCGAATACGCTGACTGGCAACGGGTCGTCGTGCAGGAAAGACCCGAAGAAATCCCTCCTGGGCAAATACAGAGGAGCATAGAAGTTACGCTTTCTAGAGACCTCGTGGACCTTGCTAGG
>JAEMPT010000039.1 GCA_022759165.1 Thermoprotei archaeon | reverse complement strand
CCCGGAGCTGCGTCGCGGCGTTCCGGGGGGCGCCGGCGACACCGCGCCCTGCGCCAGGACACGGACACGATGGGGGGATATGGGGAGGAGAAGTTATGCTCATTGAAAAAGGCGGGTGCAGGAGGGTCGCTTCGCTGAGGGAGTTCCCCCTGATCGGTGGCGATTTGGCTGCTAAAGAGGCCATTAGGCCCTTGGTCGGAATACTGCGATCTTACTTCGGCGAAGAAGCGGAGAGCTTATTGGAATCTATCCCCTTGGATTTTCACCTGAAGGAAAAGGGGAAGAAGTTGATCAGAGCAATAGAAAAGGGCCATAGCTTTTTGCCTATGAGCTCCAGCCTTGGCAGGCTCCTTGATGCTGTAGGTTGCGCCTCGAGCATAGAATGCTTTTCTGATTATGATGGGGAGATACCGATGAGGATAGAGGATCTCTCTGATGGCGGAAAGGAAATAGATTTGCCTGGTCATAATGAGTTCGAAAGAGATGGCGTCCGATTCATAGATTTTAAGAACGCTCTTTCCCTTCTCCCCTACTTAAAATCTATCGGGGCAAAGGATTATCTCTATTCTTTGCAGTTGGAGATCGGAAGAGCCTTCGGCAGGATAGCCGCGAAGCTTTCGAGAAACGGGGTGATAATATTGAGCGGGGGAGCCGCGGTGAACCGTTTCATACTGAAGGGCATTAAGGAGGAGATAAATGCGGAAGGCAAAAGGCTCATAATGCCTTCGCAAGTGCCTCCTGGAGATGGCGGGATCTCTATTGGACAGGCCATCTATGCTGGCCTAAAGCTAAATGGGATGCTTTAGCTTATTGCTCAAACTGCCTTCGATAGCCATGTTCCCTTCCTAGCCCATAGATACCCTCCGATCCCAGCGTATAGATTGCTTAGTGAAATAGCCGCCCATACCCCCAACATCCCGAGGCCTGTAACGAAGCCGAGCAAAAGGCTTAGTCCTATCCTGAAGACATAAAGCCTTACTATAGATAGAATTGTGAAGCTTAGAGTTTTCCCAGACCCCGTTGCGAGAGCGCTGCTTGTGAAGAAAAGACCTAGGAATGGGAGGGAGGCGGCGAAGGCTATCATTAAAGAGGAACCCACTGCAACGACAGCATCATCGTTTATGAAGGCCCTTATCAGCTGGGCCCTGAATATAGATATGAGCAGAGCTCCAACAGAGAGGATAGTGAAAACGAATCTGTGGGAAAGGGAAGCGATCGATTTAGCCCTATCCATTCTGCCCGCCCCAAGCGCCTGGGCTACCATGATGGATACTCCTCTGTTAACCCCCCAAGTGAAGGACTGGACTATGTCCAGTAGTCTTAAAGTTACGCCGTAAGCTGCTACTGGAGCGTCGCCGAAGTAGGCGACGATGGTCATCATTATGGAGAAGGCGAGGTTTATAACGACGTTTTGAACGGCCAGGGGAAGGCCAACCTTGTTTATTAGCTTGAATATGTAGCCATCCAAGGAGAGATCCTGCATCGATATATTTATGCCCAGCTTGCCTCTTTTTAGCGCGAGAAGGAGGCCGATGACCTGGAAGAGCCTCGCGACATTCGAAGCTATCGCTGCTCCCTCAACTTCCATCCTTGGCAGGCCTAGCAGACCGAATATCAGCAAAGGGTCGAGGATCATGTTGAGCACGATGCCAGCGACATTGACCTTAGTGGGAGTTCTCGTGTCACCGTATGAATTCATTATAGAAGTCAGAGCAAAAGTGATAAAGACCAGAGGAGTGCCGAGCATGCTGATTTTCATATATGATACAGCGTAAGGGTATACAGACTGCGGTGTGCTCATGGCTGAGACGATCCAAGGAGTTGCCAAATATGTGGGAAAAGTTATGGCTATGCTGAGAAGGAGCAAGAAGGTTATAGTGAAACCGGAAGATTTGAGGGATCTCCTATATTCTCCCCCACCGAAGTATTGCGATATGATGGTAGAGCCCGCGGTAGAGTAGGCCATCCCTATGGATTGAAAGGTCCATATAACCGTCGAGGTTATCGTGGGGGCGTCGAACTCATCTATACCGAGCCTCCCCAGCCATAGGGCGTTTATTAGATTGTAGGCCATGTTCACATAGTTCGCCACTATGGCTGGCCATGAAAGCCAAAGAAGCGTTTTCAGAGGAGGGCCTTCCAATATCCTTTTTCTCTTCTCCTCGAGCGCATCGTTTCCCTGAGCTCTCATGAGAGAACCGCTTCCGTAATTTCCAGCTAACTCTTTTTAACAAAAAGGTTAAAAGAATTAATAAGCAATTCAACAAAAAAAGTTCGATAAAAAGGTGTTCATGTTGAAACTGAGAGATGCATTGGAAATATCGCTCATTGCCGGAGGTTATGCAGCACTTACTGTGATGGTTGCACCAATAGCTTATGGTCCCATACAGGCAAGGGTCAGCGATATCCTCCTAACTCTGCCATTTTCAAAGAGATTCGGGTGGAAGGCTATAGTTGGTCTCACTATAGGAGCTCTTCTCTCGAACCTAGCCTCTCCATACGGGATATACGACGTATTGCTAGGGACGCTGGCGAACTTACTTGCTTCCTCCTCCGTTTATGCTTCCAGGAGGCTCCCGTTCAACTGGAAACTCACTCTGCCTATAGGAATAGTCCTCGGCATTGCTATGATAGATTTAACGATAGGCTACATTTTGCTAGGCTCGATCTACCAGGTTCCTTTAGCCTATGCTATAGGCGGTGTAACGTTAGGCGAGGTACTCACGTTCGGGATAGGCGGCTACATATTAGCATTGGGTATGGAGAAGAGGTTTGGACAGGAGGTTTCGAAGAAAGATGAGGCTGGAGCTGAAGGAGGTAACGGTAGTACTGAACGGTAAAGAGATATTGAAAGATCTATCGGTCTCGTTCGGTCCTGGAATAAACGTTCTCCTGGGCGAGAACAGCAGTGGAAAGACTACGATGCTCAAAACGATGGCGGGGCTGATTAAGCCGAGCCGCGGTAGGATATTGGCAGACGGTAAAGATATATCTTCGATGGGATCTAAGGAAAGGGCTAAGCTAATTGGATATTGCTGGCAGAATCCTTACCACGGGTTTTTCGAGGAGAACGTGAAAAGGGAGATAGATTTCATCTTAAAGAACACGGGGGCCAAGGGAAGAGAGGATGTGCTTGATATTCTAGGAGTGAAGACTTTATTCGAGAAGAGCCCGTTTAAGCTGAGCGGTGGGGAAGCTAGAAGGGTCAGCATAGCAAGCGTTGCAGTAGCTGATCAGCCTTTTCTTCTCATGGACGAGCCATTCAATGACATGGACTTGGACGGATATAGGCAGCTCATGGTACTAATGAAAAAGTTCAGAGGGGAGGGGAAGACTGTGGTGGTTTCATTGAACAATGCCCTAATGCTCGAGGCCCTCTCTCCCGACTTCGCAGTGGTTCTGAAGGGCGGGAAAATCGTTAGGTATGGAAGCGCGAATGAGCTTAAAGAGGAGGAGCTCGAACGATATAACATAGTAACGAGGAGAGCGATAGTTGAATCTCTTGGAAGAGGTATTGAGAGTTAGGGAGAGGAAAACTCGGCTCGGGGGGCCTGAAAAAGCGATCCTCAAGCTATTCGTTCTGGCCCTCTCTCTCGTTGGGATCTTCGCTCCTAGAAACGTTTTGTATTCTCTTTTCATTGCATCGATTTCATCCTGTTTATTGATCATTGGAGAAGCGCTGGGGGTGCTCTTGAGCGGACTGGCTATCTTTTCCCTGACGATAGCTCCCATAGATCTCTTGAGCCTTCTATACGGCGGTGAACCTTCAAAGATCTTAAGCGTGACATTTTATACGCTATCTACCATGCTTTCCCTCTTGCTCTTCGTTTCAACTACTACGAACAGCGACCTGGAAAGGGTTTTCGGAAGGAGGAAGCTACTCACTTATACGTATTCCTCGCTCTTCTATTTTATGAACTCATTCAAGGAGATAGAGGACTCGTTCAGAGTGCGAGGTTATGAATACGGCCTGGGGAAGCCTTGGAGCTACGCCCCTCTGCTCATCGCATATGTCTTCAACATCATGGAAAAGCTGAACGGAGTTGACGAAAGCCTAGAAGCTAGGGGAGGAGATTAGGATCGAACGATATAGATTTCTATTCGGGGAATGAGGACTTGAGAATGCTAAGGAGTTCCTCGGCAGAGGCTTCCAGGATGACCCTGAGGCTTATACATTTTCTCCTCCCGAAGGCGAGAAGGTTTTTCAATTATAGAGGAGTTTTCTTGTATATCCCAGAGGGTGTCTTTAACCCTATCTTCGCTCTCTCCACAGGTCTGATCATCGACTATCTGGAAAAACTCAGCGTATCTGGAAGGGTTCTAGATTTGGGATGTGGTTCAGGGATCATAGCTATTTATATTGCCAAGGAATTTGACGCCGAAGTCATTTGCTCGGATATCTCGAGGATCGCAGTTGCATCGGCCAAGCTTAACGCTGAATTGAACGGAGTAAGCGAAAAGGTTAAGGTCATCGAGGAGCAAGATTTGCCTAGGCAAGATAAGTTCGAATGGGTTGTGATAAATCCTCCATACCTTCCCCTAGAGATAAAGGATCAATTGGATTTAGCATGGTGCGGCGGAAGAGACCTGAGATTTCTTAAGAGCTTATTGTATAGAGCTTATTCTGAGGTGAAGGCAGGAGGAAATCTGATCTTCACTCTCTCCTCTCTGACAGGTCTCTCTCCGGCCATAGAGGTAGCGAGGCGTGGAGCTGTTCTGAAAGGTTACAGACGAAAATTCTCTCTGTTCGACGAGATCTGGCTATTCCATTTCGTGAGATAATGCTACTTGTTCTGTTCTGATTTCTCATCGATTTTATAATTCAAAGGGCTTGATTCTCGCTTTCATCACTTTTTCGAGATTACGCTTGGTATTTTTTGTTGAAAAATCTAATTGTTAGTGCAGAAAAAGATATATTAGAAATCCGTTATATAATTATATCAAGAAAAATTAAACGCCCTTGGTCTCTCTAAAGCATGCAAGTAGAACTATTATCATAGAGAGCAAAATGAAGTATTACTGAATATGACTGAACTTATAACACGAACTCGTAACTGAAATATATGCGCAATTGCCTTCCGCTTTAGATTACAAGGTTCAGAAGTAAATATGGTGATAGGAGAGACTGAAATATTCCGATAGGTGAAATATATGAAAACCTTAACAAATGTTAGAAATCAAGGGCTAGTTTCTTTTTCTCGAGCTTACCAAGTCAAAAAGGACAGTGATGTAGTATGAGTATGAAAAGCTGTCTTCAATGCGTATATTTCCAACCGAATATATATTATCCATATGTAGGGCTATGCCTTCTAAAGCAAGAGCCTATTATGTCGGCTACAGAAGCTTGCGATAGATTCAAGGAACCATCTTTGAGCGAATTGAAAAATCTTTTGAAGGAACGGGGATGGCTATACTGTTTAACATGTAAGAAGACCATAGTTGATGAAGAGGAGCTTGAAAAGCATTTTATGAAACATATAATCATTGGAGAAATCCTAATCGATGATGCGGTTTTCGAAGAGGCCCACGCAGGAGATTGATTTAGGTGTTTTCGATGAATGAGGTTGGGCTCATAATCGGCGGTCCCCAGGGGAGCGGATTAGAGACTTCAATGAATGTACTGGGGAGGGCATTAGCTAGTAGGGGTTATGGTCTCATAGCCGACAGAGAGTATTTCTCCAACATAACCGGTAGGCACAGTTATATCCATATGCTAATATCGTCAATAGATTTGCCGAGATCTCTTAGATATCCAGTGGAAATCCTCGCTTCAACAGATGCTGAAACGATCTTCACCCACTTCAACGATGTCGCTGAGAGAGGAGTGGTAATATATGATAAAAGTCAGGCTGGAAAAAGCATCGATGCTGTACCGAGTATGGAGGATTACACGAAGGACAGAATCAAGAGTATACTAAGAGAACATGGCATCGAGCCAATTGTGAGCAATGTCATAGGTTATCTAGAGAAGGAGAAAAACGTGACTTCTATAGAAATCGATTTCCCTTCAATGATAAGAAAAATAATTGAAAGATATAAGGTTGATCCAAGACAAGCATCAAGATATGTCAGTGGTTTAATAGTTTCCGCAATCTCCGTTGTCTTGGGATTAGAAGGGGAGTTTGTCAGATATGGAATTGAACAACAGTTTAAAGAAAGAGCTCATTTGGTTGAACAGAATTTAGGTTTATATGAACTAGTCAAAGATTCTCTGACGAGCTTTAAGAATATCGTCAAGATCGATGAACCGGCTATTAGGTTAAGCAAGGTAATGCTTCTAACAGGTAACGATATCGTAGCTATAGCTAAGATCGTTGGCGGATTAAGATACCAGAGCTACTATCCTATAACACCGGCAGCAGATGAGAGCTCTGTAATAGAAAAGTATGAGTATGAGGAGATCGGGGGAAAGGTCGTTGGCCCGGTAGTAGTTATGCAGACGGAAGATGAGATAGCGGCTATCAACTCCGCTATAGGGGCGGCTTTAACCGGTGCAAGAAGCTCAACTGCCACGAGTGGTCCAGGATTCGATTTAATGGTCGAGGGCCTTTCATGGGCTGGAGCAAATGAAGTCCCAGTCGTTATAACATATTACCAAAGAGGAGGCCCTAGCACTGGGCAGCCTACTCGGGGGAGCCAAAGCGATCTAATGAATGCGGTTTTCGCTGCACATGGGGAATTCGCGAGGATAGTGATATCATCTGGCGACCATACAGAGGCATTCTATGATGCAGTAGAGGCCTTCAACATGGCTGAAAAATATCAGGTACCAGTGATCCATCTTCTAGACAAGTTCCTTGCAAACTCGATCGCTTCGATTCCGATTCCCGATATAAGTAAGATAAGAATCGATAGGGGAAAGGTTTCTCCTGGAGGAGCAAATTATAAGAGATTCGATATGAGCAGCACGATATCGCCTAGAGCTTATCTGGGAACTAAAAATACGATCATGTGGTACACTGGGGATGAACATGATGAGGAAGGCCATATATCCGAGGACCCTAAAAACCGATTAAAGATGTATTCGAAAAGGATGGAAAAGATGAAAATTATTCTCGAGGAGACCCCTCTGAACTTAAAAATGAGCGCTCATGGTGAAAAAAGCCCCGATTATTTGCTATTAGGATGGGGGTCAACTAAAGGCGTGTCATTGGACGCTATAGATAAGCTCAATAGCAGGATAAGGTTGGGCTATTTGAACCTGAAGCTTCTTTGGCCATTCCCAGAAAGAGAATTTCTCGAGGCTATCAGGGGAATACCAGTAAACAAAATAATAGCTGTTGAGCACAGCTACGGAATAAACATAGCATCGTTGATAGCTATGTCGACTGGCATTATCATAGAAAAGAGGATAGCGAAGTTCACCGGAAGGCCTATATTATTGAATGAATTGGTTGAAGCGATAGAGAAGATAATTTATAGAAATGAAAAGAGGGTGGTGCTCGAATATGGAGCGTAATTATAAAACTAATTTATGGATTGACTGGTGCCCTGGCTGCGGAAACTTCGGAATTTTGACATCCGTATTAAGAGCTTTCGAAGAACTCAACTTAGATCCTTCGGAAACAGCTCTAGTATCAGGTATTGGCTGCTCAGGCAAAATACCGCATTTTGTAAATGTCAATGGTATACATACTTTACACGGAAGAGCTTTACCTTTTTCAATGGGTATAAAGCTAGCAAATCCGCATTTAACGGTCGTAGTTCATGGAGGCGATGGCGATCTCCTCGGCATTGGAGCTGGGCACTTCGTGGCTCTAGGGAGAAGAAACCTGGATATCGTGGTCATAATGCATAACAATGGAGTCTATGGCTTGACAAAGGGACAAGCCTCGCCTACGCTGGAATTGGATGCGAAGACTAAGTCCCTAGCTAAACCCAATATTCAACAGGCCCTTAACCCTATCTTGCTAGCTTTATCATCCGGTTACACGTTCGTTGCCAGAGGATACGCTTTCGATGGAGTTCATCTTAAAAACTTGATTAAAATGGCAATACAGCACAGAGGTGCTGCTTTTGTAGATGTTCTACAGCCATGCGTGACGTTTAACGATGTATATACAGCAGAATTCTACAGAAAGGCTATTTTCAAACTGGAAGATGATCATGATTGGGATCCCGTTGTTCATGAACCAAATGAAGCTAAAGAAAAACTTTTGAAAGCTATAGACAAGAGCATGGAGTGGGGTAGCAAAATACCGATCGGTGTATTCTACGCAAATGAGCTCGTGCCAACATTCGAGGATAGATTTGGAAAAAGGTTAAAGGTATATCCGAATTTGAACCCATCGAACTCCAGTATTGAGAACGAGGGAAGGCCAATATTGGCTCAGAATGAATTTGAGGAATTATTTAAAGAATTCATTGTAGATATAAGAAGAAACAGGTGATTTGCCGAGGCAAAAGAGAGCCGTGATCGAATCTTCAATAGCAAAATTTTTATCCTGTCATGATTAGTTAGTTTGACATCAAGAAAAGGCATATTCATTGTAATGCTCTTTTAATCGACAGCTTTATTGGCACTAGGTTTTCAAGCTCTTTTTTTGAAATCTGAGTATTACCCGTTATCATGCTCACTATTTTCTGCGTTTCTGAAGAGTTCAGTTGATGAACTATTTCCATTATTTCATGGAACGTAGCTTCCTTAGGTGGATATATAACATTTACATGGTTCTCAGCGACGAATGAGACATTCGGCGGAACAAATGCTGCTTCTATGGAAGCTTTTTTAGGATGCCCCACAATTCTGGTAACAACTATGGCGGGACCTCTATCGGCTTTTTCGAATGGGTACTTGATATATTGAGGCTTTCTATTTTTGCCTAGGACAAGTTCCCCTTTTTTCACGTTGTGAGACCAAATCAACAATATTCCTTCATCAGGATCGTTTGTCAATTTCTCCCTGTTTTGGTTCCACACGACCCTTCCAGTTTGCACTTTATATCCCAATTCCTTCAATGTACTCGCTTCGCTGAAAATTTTCTTCAAATCCTCAGCCTTTTCCGAGAAGATCAGAGAATCGCTTTTTCTAAACACATATCTGCCGGTATTTGGAACTTTCTTCAAAACTAGCAATTGGAATGTATGATTTACGTTATGGAAAATGTAGGGATTATCTAGAACCTTCAAGTAAATTATATCGGAATTTCTCATAATGAATTCTCTAAGCTTCCTAAAATATGCCCCATTATTCATGCTGGAAGAAATGACATAAGCTAAGTACCCGCCGGGCTTCAATACTTTGATCCCCAGATAGATGAAAAAGGCATATATATTTGGTCTTCCCCAGAGCACCTCTCTATATATTCTTTCGATCTCTCTACTAGGTTTGAATTCGAAGTAAGGGGGATTACCCAAAACTACATCGAATTCCTCTTCAAATGGCTTCGCGAGAGAATCGGTGTTCTCAACGATGGCTTCTGGTATAACTTTCCTCGCGATCTCAGCGAGGGTAGAGTCTATCTCCCAGCAATACAGCTCTGGCTCTATAAAGTATTCTTTAGCAGACAACAGAAACTCTCCCGTCCCACACGCAGGGTCCAGAACCTTCGGTCTAACGAGCTTTGGCAGCTTCGAAAGAAGCTCTTCCCTTAAACTCCTCGGCGTGAAGAACTGCCCATGTTTCTTCCTGTGTTCTAAACTTGTCTTTTCGATATAACTTAAGGTTTCAGGATGTTGTTCGTTTGATATCGACATTGAACCTCCCAGCGTTAGCGATATCTAATAAAGCAAAACTATACTATAAGTTCTCATTATTGCTTTCCCATCCTAAAAATCAGAGGTTCACTAAATTTAAATCTGGGAAGAAGACAGATATTCAGCTACTTTTGGCAGGAACTCGCTCGCTTTTTCTCTAATGACCAGTTCTGCTTCACGGTCAAGGCGTGTGGGGGATAAATTCACTATGAATAGCCTTGCGCCTCTTTGAAGTGCTGTTTCCGGCAGCAAGGCAGCTGGATAAACGACGAGACTAGAACCGATAACGAGCATTACTTTGCAGGATCGTGCTAAGGTGAAAGCATTACTAAGTTCTTTTTCTGGTAAGGGCTCACCGAAGTAAACTATTGCTGGTTTTAAAGCAAAACCGCATTTGGGACATCTTGGAGCATTTGATGTTTTCCTGAATTCCGAAACATACTTTTCTATATCTTCTCTAAAGTTGCATCTAAGGCACTGTACTTCATCGTATCTGCCGTGAAGCTCTATAACGTTTTTGCTTCCTGCCTTATGATGCAATCGATCGATATTTTGGGTTACAACTGCTTCGATGAGACCCATAGCCTCCAACTTGGCTAAAGCATAATGAGCGAGATTGGGCCTAGCTTTAATCATTAACGAGTAGAATCTCTCAATATAATCTTGCCAGCTCTCATCTGGATCAGAGAGAAAGTAATCTAATGAGAGTCTCTCTTGCGCTCCAGGGTCCTTAGTCCAGACCCCCTGAGGACTTCTAAAATCCGGGATACCGCTCTCAGTGCTTATGCCAGCACCAGTGAAAGCAACGGCTTTGCCTTTAGCATCTATAAGAGCTCTGGCAACAACTTCAACTTCTCGTGAACTCATAATGTCGTCCCTCAGAAGTTGTGAAAAAGCTTTAGTATCGAGCTCATACTGCTTTCTTGCTGAAAAGCTCTTTTATCTCTTATTCTCTTCAAAAAACAAATAATGAACACAAGCACACATCGCGAAGCATCTCGTTTCAATTTTAAGACTAAAGTGCTTTTGTTTTTTGCCTAAACCCAGGCGAGTGATCGTCTAATAATGTATGCTTCCATTCTCATTGTGACCAGATTCTCTTTTCAATGAGCATACTTTAGATAAATCGGTCAACTAGAGTCCCTAAAGAAAGTCTCGCTATATAAAAACATTAGAATACGATGATATAACAATAATATATAACATAAATTGTGAGCTTAAGCACCAAGCAGTGTGGTTTTAACAGTTTAAATTAACTGGTAGATCAGTGTGGCCTAGCATTACGCTATTACTTTTGGGGTCATAGAATATATTTGTTGATTTGAAAACCACACCGGCATCAACAGCTACATCGATGTATTCTTTGATCTTGCTATCTGCATCGCAATATAGTTTGAATCCGTTAGCTAATGGTATACCCGCAACGAATACCACCATTCCCTTCCCTCCGGTTCTTACGTATCTTGCCAGTGCTTCTAGCTGCTTCCGTGCTCGTAGTGTCGGTGCATCTGGATATCCAGCATATCTCCCTGGGAGCTCCATTACAGCGCTCTTTAACTCTACTAAAACTAATCCATCGCTACAGTTAAAAGCATAGTCTAATACTTCACCTTCTATTCTATAATTCCTCTTCGAGAGAATGCAATTCTTCAGCCAAGGTATGTAGCCTTCTTTAACAGCTTCTAGAAATGCTCTCTCTTGGAGGCTCGTGTCTACTAAATATGAATATTCATCTTTTCCGATCGCGATCAATCTATACCTTATCCTTCCGGATTTATTGGGTATGCAATACCCTTTCCTATTTTTCTCAAGTATACCGGTTAGCCTACCGGTGTTGTTCAAGTAAATAATCGAAAATTCTCCGTTCAAAAAGGCTTCAACGGTGAAACGATTGATCCGCTTTTGGATGATGCATTCAAATACCTCTGGCGGTTTGAGTAGTCTCAGGGATTTCAATTCATTCACTCCCTGCTTACTTGCGTGCGATTTTTAACTATGTATTCAAGGTTCTTCAATAATAGCTACCTCATGTCTAATTTTCCTTAAAGTATTATTTAATCATCCTGAGATAGAATTGAAAGTTTAATAAAAAGTAATTTCTTACGTTAGTTGAAAAATTAGGAAATTCGTTGAGTTAATTTGAACCCAACGTTTTAAACAGCCTTCCCACCGATGAAAAAACTAGGCTATTATGACTGTTATTGGAGCAATAGGTATGATTTTCTGAGCAAGGAGAACGCTTCAATGTAATATGCGCCCATGAGTACTCATTTTTACCTCGTAACCGTAAATATAAGTAGATTAGATTCCTATGATTCAGGAAATTCATTATTGGAGTAGCTCCTCAGTTGGGCTTGGATGCGGGCCCGCGGGGATTTGAACCCCGGACCACCGGCTCCGAAGGCCGGCGCCCTGATCCTGGCTAGGCTACGGGCCCTCCTGATCAAGTTATAAAAAATAGAACAATATAAAGCTAAACTGAGGCTTTCTATTT
>JAEMPT010000017.1 GCA_022759165.1 Thermoprotei archaeon | reverse complement strand
ATTTCTATAAGGGGGCTATCCAACCCCCACCTTACGGAGGGGGGACTTCCGCCCCCTTAACCCCCAGCTATGTTAAACTTATTATTAAATAAAATAAGATAGAAATCTATATCATAAATGAGTTATCAGAAACTTGCCTACTTCTTTTGCTAAAGCATCTGCTAGCCTCAAGGGCTCTGGGATCTTTGAAGTTACGGCTATCTTCCTGATTTTCATCTTAGCCTCATAGGAGTTAGGGTATGAGTAATAATACAATTTTCTCCCCCTTACGTTCATTTCATTTATTTCCGTGGATACTTTCGATATAACCTTCCATCTAATTTCCCAATCAAGAAAGTGAAGTTTAAGGGCCCTCAGAATCCTTTCCTCATTCGGCCTTCTTCTGAAAACGGCTATCACATGAGAAAAACTCTTCTCCGAAAGTTCGACCGGATCTATAAAATTGAAGCCAGCATATGTTATTCCATCTAAGAAAACAGTGGCGCCAGGCTTGACCTCTAGCCTATTGAGGATCTTCCATGCCACCGAAGTCCCGTTCAGTCCATCTACTTCCACTCTTTCCATAGCGATTTTCTCCAGCTTCAACCCGACAAAAAGAACGCCAACAAGGACGGTCCATTTGCTTTTTCCTTTTAAAAACATGCCGTCGTCTATGCCTATCGTTATATGGCACTCATTTGAGGAGGTGCTCAATTAATTCGTCCTCCTTTAAAGCAGCCTCTATGCTTTCCCTGCTCGCTTGGACCTTAACCACCTTGGTCTTCCCATATCTTCCCCTGCTTACAACTCTTGCTGATATTAGTCCCATCATATCGAGCTCACTAATGATATCGGTTACTCTTCGCTGCGTGACTGTTTCTAGACCGAGGGATGCTGTCTTTCTAGAGTACTCGCCGAATATCTCACCGGTTGTAGCGCTTTCTCTGTCCTCCGTGAGATTCAAAATGGAGGCTAGAATCAGCTTGGCATGCAAGGGAAGGGATGAGACTACTTCATATACTTTGTCTTTTTCGAGTTCCCCTCTAGCCGCTTCAACATCCTCTCTAGTAACTTTATCTTTCCCAGATCTTTCAGCCATCTCACCAGCCATACGAAGAAGGTCAAGCGCCTTCCTAGCGTCCCCATGCTCTCTTGCGGCAAGAGCTGCACAAAGCGGGATCACGTCGCTTTCCAATGCATTCTCATAAAATGCTAACTTGGATCTATCTTCTAATATGCTTCGCAATTGAACAGCATCATAAGGTGGGAAGACTATTTCTTCTTCTCCTAAGCTGCTTTTCACTCTAGGATCTAACATGTCAACTAAATTAAGGTCGTTCGTTATTCCTATCACGCTTACCGAGCTCCCGCTAAGCTCCTCATTCATCCTAATTAGCTTGTACAAGATATCGTCCCCCTGCTTTTTTATGAGGAAGTCAATTTCGTCAAGTACTACAATTACTCTACCCCTAAGTGAATCGACCCTCTTGGAAAGCCTCCGTTGTAACTCAGCAATGCTCAATCCGGTGAAAGGAACCTTACCTCCTAGGGACTCAAGAATGTCCGCGATAACCCTGTACCCCGTATCCCTTTGTCGACAATTTACATATGAAGTGTAGACGGGAACTCTAAGTTCACTTGCCCTTTCAGTCAACCCTCTTATGACAAGTTTTACCGCTGCCGTTTTGCCTGTCCCAGTTAGTCCGTACACGAATATATTGTTTGGTCTCGAACCCCTCAACGCCTGGGATAGAGCTGATGCGATCCTCTTGATTTGATCCTCCCTGAATGGGAGATACTCTGGGACATAGTCAGGAGTAAGTTTGTCTCTATCTTTGAAAATTTTGGACTTCATCGCCTCAGAAAAAACATCATGCAGCATGCTTTTCATATCTTTCTCGTCCAAAACGATCAACTCCATAAGAAAAATTTTCTCTTCATCTCCAGATCGTCTTAATTTCAAAATAAAAACATTATTATGGAGTTTGGCGAACTTCTTTGAAGGGGGATGAGTTTCGATGGGCGATAGGAGGTAATCCGATGAAGAGCATCTGCAGAAGCGACCCCCTTTGAACTAGAGGTGAAGTCAATTGGGCAAAGATGATGATGTTGTCAAGAAGGGGGCTGAGCTATTAAGGCAAGGGGCCACAATGCTTCAAGAATCCTGCCCTATATGCGGCTCCCCACTGTATAAGCTTAAAAGCGGTGATATCGTCTGCCCTATACACGGAAAAGTAGCTATCGTTTCAAATGAATCTGAGGCTATAGAAGAATCGTCCGCACCACTTTTCGTGAGGATCGAAGAAAAGATTTTGAAGCAGCTAGATGTCCTATCAGAAGATATAGGTAAAACGTCTTCATATGAGGATGATGTAAAGCTCTCGATGGCAATAGGGGGATGGTTGGAAGTAATAGAAAAGCTAAGATTTCTTAGGAAAGAAAGCAAAGAGAAGGATTAAGGCAGAAGCTTAAGAAGCCCGGCATTTCCCTCAAGAACCGCCTTACTGAATTTTCCAATATCTGAAATCTCATCTTCACTTATCCCTTCGGCGAGTGGTATATCGGCGAGCACGGCACCTGCTATTAAGATCGGGTCAGCCCTGCTCACTATTATCGCGGATGGAGCATTTCCGTAGTACCTCAGAGCATATATCACGTAGCTCCCTACAGTGCTACCCCTTAAATTAGGGAAAATGAAGACTTTTCCCTTGAGGCTAAGCTCTTTTCCTCCGCTGAGAAAAACGCCTTTCTTAGGGTCTACCTCCCCTAGAAAGGAGATCGGTTTTGGATATACCAAAATCTCGCCTTCCGCATTCCCCTCAACAATTATCCTAACTCTTATTTCTTTTTCTCGCATGCTATTTCACCTATCCTATTGAATGGAATTATAATGGTCCTCGATTTTTGCATTTTAGGGAGATAGAAGAATCCCTTTCCGCTTGTCACTGCTATGGATTTAAATCTCGCTTCGACGAAAGGTGAAACTACCGGGCATGTGTCTCTTATCACGAAGGCGCCGATCGCCTCAAGCTTTTCAATAACCCCTATATCCTTTAGCTTCATATATGCATTCCTAGAGGTAGAAATCCACACAGGTATTCTCAGCTTTTTGCACTTTGAGAGCATGGCATAAATGCTCAAAACCTCATCTACATCGGCATGTGGGCATCCGATAAATATAGCGTCTACATCCTCATCAAGCTTTGTTTTTACGAGCTCTGCGACTTCCCTCTTTTCCACATGAACTCTTTCTATGCTAGAGGCTTGCCTGATCGCCCATTCATAATCCGGTGTCACTCCCTCTATATATGTAAGGGCAACGTCACCGCTGGCCGCAGCCGCGGCAGTATATGATTTTATCGAGTCAAATCCCATTCGAACGTTCCTAATGAGCGGGATCCCCCCTCTAAGCTTTTCCCCGACTACATATCCAAGGGCACCTGCATATGCTGGGTCGCTTAGTTCTATGCTACCATCGATAACTATCTCGTGCGTGGGTATCCTATTTTCATCCAAATGCAACCCGGCCATGTAAGTCCTGCCTGTAAGCGCACTCATCAAGGCCAGAGGTCCTCCTTCTCTGTTGGTCCTACCCCCATAGTATGTATTAGCCATGGCAACTGCGCTGCTCTCTCCCCAAGCTAAGTGCTCTCCCATTGCGGGCTTCCTTATCAAGTAGGGAGTACATGTGAAAGTGGGCTCGAATCCCATCTCTATTATCGCATTCACGATCTCGCTCTGCTTCTCTGCGAACTCCTTCGAAATTCCTAAGATTTTCCAGAGCTCTAGGTCCATACCGATTGGATTTACAGTTGAAAATGTTCTTACTTTAGCTCCTTTTTCTAGAAAGGATTTTAGGAAAGTCAGACCGGCATCTCCTATCGTCATATAGGAAAGTCCTGAAGCGTGAGCATGCGGGATCTCAACGAGCCTCTCAGCCCCTAACGCTTCTCCTACTTTTACTATCACCTTAAGCGCTGAAGCCGTGGCCTCCCCTAGCTTTCCATTCAAAATGGCTTCTTCCTCCCTAGTTAGGTACATCTTTACTCACCAGGGATCTTAGCCTTTTCAAAAATTATAGAAGCAGAAATAGGCTTTGTTGCATCGATGCCCATTTTAGAGGTTAATCCGTCTTGAGCACTGGGATCCAAGGTTGATCCTCTTGCATGCTTGACGACTATTAGGTCATCTTCAGCCTGAAACCTTGTAGCGATGGCCCATTCGACCTGGTAAGGGTCGTCTGGATCTACATCTTGGTCTACTATCACAACATGCTTTAGGCTTGGGTGAGCTCCAAAGGCAGCCAATATGGCGTTTTTACCATCGCCATCATGGTTCTTATCAATGGAAACCACTGCATGGAGCCACCCGCCTCCCGCAGGAGTTAGCCTGACCTTATGAACTCTAGGGACAACCGAACTAACGGCTTTCCAGATCTGCGCCTCCCTCGTTATTCCCATAAGGAGCTGGTGCTCTCCGCCTCCGGGCAATATGGCATGGGTCATCCACTTTTCCGATTTTAGAGCCCAAATCTCCTTCACGACTATCAAGGGCTGTTTTCTTACCCTATCATAAGTACCCATTATGTCCACAAACGGTCCTTCGTCAACAAATTCTGGGGTCATTTCCGCTTCAATGATAAAATACGTTCCCAATGGGACTGGGTTTTGATTCACTGGGCTCATTACTACGGGTACCTTACTTCCAATAAAATGGGGGATAAGCGTGAACTCGTACTGGTCAAAAGGGGGAGATATGGATGAAGCGATCTCTACTATGGGGTGCGCCCCTAGAAGTATCGTTACCGGTGTATTTTCTCCCTTGTTTAATCTGTCCTCATATACTCTGTAGAGATGCCTAGGGACTATCCGGGCTACAGCTCTCCTGGAATCGATTACCATAATTCTGTGAATGCTAGCATTATGAGAACTCGGAGTCTTGGTCACTATGATTGATGAAGTATAGTAAAAACCACCATCCTTCTCATAAAACTTCAGAGCTCCAAGAGCGTCTAATCCTATATCTATCCTCCTATAGTGGTCTTCTAGAGGCTCATATGAGAATGCCTCGTCCTCTTTCATAGTGCTTTTCGTTACCAACTCATAAAGCTCTTCTACTTTCTTTAATCCTAAGATTCTCAGTAACTTATCTCTAGTTTCAAATAGATTGGAAACTATTAGAGGAGCGCTCTTTTTCCCTTTTAATAAAATTGCTCTCTTCCCCTGTTCTTTTTTAATCTTGAGAGGTATCTCGAATGCTTCCTCACGCGGAGTGCTCAAATCTTCGTACTTCTCTTCAGTCAACATATAAGCGTCTTCCAGCCTTAGCCCTGTTGCCAATCTTTTCACCTCTTTGCCGATCTTCGACTAAAGTTAAATCGTCGTTTAGCCTAATATAACCGATTTGGATCGCCTTAACTTCTCCTCCATAATCGGTCTTCACAAGGAGTTCATCGCTTCCCTTCATGCCTATTACCACTCCTGCCCCCTTCACCCAACCATCTGGTCCCATTAGGGCACATATCTTGCTAATTGATATAGGAGAAATGCTCTCTTCGATAGAAACCTTCAACTCATCAGATCTCTCTTGAATTCCCTTGGCATTTTTTCCTAAGCAAATTGAGTAGTTTATTATTTTTCCTTCAGCGATAATCGGAGTATCGCATAATCCAAACGATCTAGCATTTCCTTTTTCAAGGAGCTTTATCATTTTATCACTTTTTAAAAGCCTCCTTTCCTCTCTACTCCTCATCGCTCTCCTTGGGGGAGGCCTTAGGCTTATAACTTCACTCTCTCCAACAACTAGTTTCTTCAACCTCTCTCCGATATAGCCGATGATCACGGTATAATCAGGCATTAGGCTGTTCACGATCTTATATTTATAAGCTTCTCCTGCTGGACCAAAAATCCACCCATCCGTGTCAATAACAATTGGGGAATTTTGAGCGGATTTAGCAAGCTTCAAGATACCAGCTATTACTTCGTTTTCTACTCCAGCGGGTGATAATTTCCCAAGAAAATATAACTTATCCCACCCAACATCTTTGGGCCAAATCGATTTCAATTTGAATTTTAAAGATGACAGAAACCCTGGTAGACCTATAGTATTTTGACCAGGGTCTGCATCGATAAGATAAGGGATCCTTCCTTTTCTAACATAAATGTTCGATATCATTGTAGCAAAAGATGTTTTTCCTGAATCGACGTCGCCCAGCAGGAGAATAGTGCATTGATTTCCTGAACAACTCTCTGTTAAGGTATCAGCTTTCTTCGTCCATTCCTCATATACTATGGCCTCTTCAGGACTAGCTTCAGTGAAGACGGACTCATTTCCTAACGTAGCAGTAAGTTTTGTTCTAGGGAATACTTTTGCGGTATAGCTTCTGCTTGAATGAATTACTATATGCTCCCCATTTTGGAAAAAAGCGCCGTTTATCTCCACGCTCCCTTTCTCAATAATTAGGCTCATAGGTCCTTTTAACCAGTAATACTTTATTGTTTCTCCCGTTTCTATTATCATCGTCCCACACTAGAGACCTCGTCCTAAAGGGCTAGGTTTTCTCTAGGATAGTTCGCATGTTCCCCACATCTATTCGGAGTTGCATCTCTCTTTGGGGGGCTGCCGGAGCAGACATAAATCCCACACACAACACCTGTTCACGTTGTTGTCCATCCCGCATCCAGGAGCTAGGGGGAACTATAGCTCTAACCTTATTTATCATCAAAAGCGATTGAAACGAAGGAAGTTTTTAAGCTTTCTATTCATCCCTGCCTTGAAAGGCAAGGCCTTCAGTTATAATCGGGTTGGCGAATTTGTTTGTTCTGATGCAGTTGGATCGATGATAGCAAGTGAAACGTTCCTCAGAATATCTCTCTCGCGAGATGGGAAGCTACTCCAATCCTAGCAATAAAGCGAAAATTCATAAATAGCAGAGAGAAGTCAACTCATCGATGTGTTAAGGATGTTAGCGATCATGGAGATGTACGAGGTTCTTGGTTTTTGAGCAATATTTCACAGCTCTTTCTGATGAAGCCATAAAAGATTGAGAAATCATTATAATCATATTTCGTGGTGACGAGGGCGTATAGGCCATTTTTGGCTATCTTCGCTTTTCCTATTATCAACTCTTTAATCTCCTTCGTATTGCTAAGGCCTGGAATGTCAACGCATTTCCCTCTCACGGAAAAAATTATCGCTCCCGAACCACCCTCGGCAATTATCTCGTCCCTAATATCTAAAGCCTCCTTTACGGAGATCTCTCGTCCAATATCAGTGAAAACACCAACCAAGATCGGGCTTTCCCATCCCTCAACCATTACAGGAGAGAGAATCCTCTCTTTTAGCAAGCACCTGAACGCTTCATAAAGTTCCGGAACCATGTTCTTCTTTCTGCCTTCTATAACTAGAAATCCCATTTCTTCTAATTTCATCAATGCATTTCTAACTACCTGTTCTGAAGTACCAAGAGCCCTGGAGAGCTGTATCCTCCCTTTTTGGGGGTCATCGGAAATCAGATACAAAATCGAAAGAAGTAAGGCCGGATTGGATGATGCGCTTCTTTCAGCTCTTTCCTCAAGTTCATTGATCATCCTGCATATTTTTTCCAATTGGGGCAAACCACAACTCTTCATCGACGAATCCTCCGCTTCTAAGGATCTCAACGGCTAGCTCTCTTGAAGTGATTTCGTCGTTGTTTAGTATAGTTTTTCTTATAGCTTCAATATTAGGTTTTGCTTTTATACCATATTCTTCCCACAGCCATTCAACTATTTCTTCGAGCTTGTAGTTTTTTATCTTCAATAGCTCTTCAATCAAGTGACGTTTTATTGCCCTTTCTTGCGACTTTCTTGAATAGACAGACAATTCTTACTCCTCTTTTCAAAACAAAGATTCTTCTATATGAGCATTTTATGGAGTGAGCCTTTCTGGATCCCTAGGCAAGAGCCTTGCTTCTCTTATGTTCTTTATCCCAAGCATCTGAGCAACCAGTCTTTCTAAGCCTAGACCTGAGCCACCGTGAGGAGGAGCACCATAACGGAAGACTCGTATAAAGAAGTTGAAGCTCTCCACGCTAAGACCTTTCTCCTTAATTTGGCTTTCAAGCACCTCTGCTCTATGCTCTCTTTGGCTACCGCTAACTATTTCCATCCCCCTATATATTAGGTCGAAGCTCTTCGTATAATTGGGGTCGTTGTCCTTTTTCATTGTGTAGAAAGGCCTTTTTACCCACGGATATTCCGTTACATAAAATAGCTGCGTTCCGTACTCCCTTTCAATGATTTCTCCAAGCGCCTTTTCTCCTTCGCTATCTATATCATTGGGATCCGGCTGCTTGAAGCCGTTACTTTCCAGAAGCTTGTGCGCTTCCCTGAAAGTTATTCTCGGGACATATTTAGGTGTATCTAGCTTAATTTTAAAGTATTCTTCAACGATCTTTCCATACTTTGAGGAAACGGTTTCAATAGTATGTTGGACTGCTCTTTCTACCATTCTCATAACGTCTTCGTGATCATCGATGAAACCCATTTCTATGTCCACGGATTCGTACTCGGTAAGATGTCTGTTAGTATGGTGCTTTTCGGCTCTATAAACGGGACCGACTTCAAATACCCTCTCGAATCCGGAAATGACCATCATCTGTTTATAAAGCTGGGGGCTCTGTGCCAGAAAGGCATTCCTGTCGAAATATATCACTGGGAAAACTTCTGCGCCTCCTTCGGTAGCCTCAGCAACTATCTTCGGGGTAAATATCTCTATAAAGCCATTGCTTCTGTAGAAATCCCTCATCGCATTTATGGCAACATCTGTGACCTCGAAAATAACCCTGTTTCTCGGTGATCTTAGGTCCAGGAATCTCCAGTCCAGCCTCGTTGCTAGGCTGGTTTTTTCCCAGTCATCGGGATCGATCGGAACGGGTTTTGCTGCCCTCGATATAACATAAATTTCATCTATAACAATCTCCTTTCCACCTAGAGATGCTTTGCTGGAAATTAAGGATCCTTTGACAGCGACAACGTCCTCGGATCCTAGCTCCTTCACTATATTGAACGCTTCTGGATTGACGTTTTTCTTTGCAACACACTGTACCATTCCTGACCTGTCTCTTATAACGACAAATGATACCCCGCCGACTACCCTTACAGTATGAACCCAGCCGGCAATAAGTACCCTGTCACCTTCTGCTTTTCTAAGAGCTTCACTAATTGGTATCCTTTCCTTGAAACTTAGGGTCATTTGCATTACCTTTTGGAATTTTTCCAATCGAGTTATCTTCCGTTCACTTATGTCTGGCTAAAAAGCTTTTTATAATTGTAGATTTAATACTTTGTATCAAAGGAATTTTCAATTTAAGCCTTTTTCTCAATTTTCTAGTAGATTGTTGCAATATAGAGAATATACGAAAAGGCTGACCTTTTTTTATGCCGTAAAGCGAGGCTTTTTGGTTGTATTATATGCTTTATTAAGTAATTCGGCAAAATAATAACAAGGATGTGAATATCGTGCTTACCATAATTGAAAGAGAAAGCTTTAAAGAATTAAAGGGAAAATCGTTGATCGTCGGCTTTCCAGGGATGGCATTCGTGGGAAAGGCGGTAGCCGACGTGCTTATAAACAAACTATCTCTTAAAGAGATAGCCGAGATATACTCATATGAGGCTCCGGCTTCAATTATAGTTGACAACGGAAGAATGGCCTTACCTTCGATAAAAATTTTCAGTTCTCCAAACGTAGACGTCGCTGTACTCACTGCATCATACCAACCACAATCCGAAGAAGCTCAAAACAGGTTAGCGCATGAAATATTGAGGAAGCTCTCGGATGCTGGTATTAAAATGGTGATATCAGCTGCTGCCTATGTCTCTCCTGAAGCCCCTGAAAAAAGGAGAGTTTTCGTTGCTGCTACGGAGGAAAGATTGGTAGAAGAATTTGTCGCCAACGGATGCGTTCCCATGGATGGAGGTATATCTGGATTAAACGGATTGTTGCCGGCTATAGCTGAAGTATATGGGATAGATGGTGTCGCTCTGCTCGGTGAAACGGGTGAACTCTTCGTTGCTGGTGGGTTGGTTGACTACTATTCAGCTACAGAGGTTATTAGAGTCTTATCATCATATCTTCGTCTCAACGTCTCGCTTGATGATATTATAGAAAAAGCGAAGGAAGTTGAGGAAAGTATCAAAAAAGCCATCGCTAGAAGTGCCGAATCAGAAGAGAAAAGAGGAGGAGAACCTTTTACCCATATGTAGCAGTTGATATAGTCAGAGGGCCCGAAATTGCACCAGGCAAAGCGCAAGTTTCCTTTTAGGTCCTTTTCTGCTTCATCTCTTTTAGACCAGACAAGCATCAAGATAACAGATGGAGGGAAAATAGCAGTAAAGAAATATACGAAGCCGAGTGGAATTATAAAATGGCTAATTCTGAATTTTCCTCCAATACCTTTATATTATCCATTGACTTTGGACCCGTTTGAAAGGATGAAAAGAGAGGTTACCTTTTTCAGCACTAGCATAGATGGAATTTCTGTACCGAAGATATACAAAGTAGATTGGGATAACGCCCTCTTGGAAAGGGAATTTGTAGATGGGAAAATACTATCTCTTGAAAGCGAAGAGGAAATCTTTCTTTATGGGAGGGGTCTATCATACATTCACGGTTATGGTGCATGCTTGGGCGATACAAAGCCTCAGAATTACTTAACAGAAGATGACGATATCTACATAATAGACGCTGAACAAAGCTTATTCAATTGTTCAAAGAAAAGGTATATGGGATGGGATTTAGCTCTTTCGATACTTTTCATTTTCTGGGCTGATCCCTTTGTAGGCCCTCAGGAGTTCTCAGCAAAATTCTCCTCTTTCAAGAGGGGCTATGAGGATAAAGGCCTTAAAATAACATGGGATCTTCTAACGGAAGCTCATCCGGTTATTTTTTTGATACCGCCTCAGCTCCTCCTTGTGATAAAGAACTCTATCGATTGAATATTTCGATAGTTAATGTATGTTATAAGAAATACTATGTATGCCCGAGCAAGGTATATTTTTCAAGCCGAGGAAGGGGATAGGGCATACTTGAGTTTTAAAAGATAGATCGCAGATGCTATATTAGCTATGAGTGAATAAATTATAGCCACTGAAGGATGTAGCGTGTATGAAACAGCATAAATTACTGATCCTATTCCGAAGGAAATGGCTTGAGCTATGGCATAAGTTCCAAACCCTCCCGCATAATCTCCCCCTGACAGCTCAGATATCGTTGCTCTGAAAACTGACTCGAAGTAGCCCATTATTATGCCCCATAGAGCTGCCCCTAACAGGTAGGCATATGTCCACCCGCTACCCCCGATTAGTAAATATGTAGAAGCGAAACTGATTGGGGGTAATATAACATATAATCCTAACTTTACCTTATCATATAGAAAGCCGAGCAAAAGAGCTCCAATGGCGTCAGTCACCATGGCTACGGCATATAGCAGTGATGCTACCTCGCCCCCCAAACCAAATTTTGCTATATGATAAGAAACGATCCCCCATGGCATAAGCGAAGCGGAAAAAAGGCTAAATAAAATTATTACATCCTTCAGACCGGAGGGAATGCTCTTGAGAGTTACTTTTTTGGGAACGCTTTCACTAGAAACCTTTGGATAAAGCGCAAATGATGTTGCTATTAGTAGTATAGAAATTGTGGCTGGAATGGCAAGAAACTTAAAACCTGAAGCATATCCCTGATGGGAGATGTAATATGCTATTATCAGCGGTCCTGAAATAGCACCTAGCTGGTCGAAGAACTCGTGGAGACCGAAGCCCCGCCCCCTTCCAACTACGTCTACGACTTCGGATAGTATCACATCTCGCGAGGGGTTTCTGAGACCTTTTCCTACCCTTTCCAATAGCATTAGGGTGAAGGCCAATTCCCAGTTTCCAGTGAATGCTAGAGCCGGGACAACAGCCAAGTTCAAGATATATCCTATAAAGACCGTGAACCATATGCTCCTGCTTCCCCTATATTTTGATATAATTCCCCCGGTCAATGCTCTTGAAGCATATGAAATTAGCTCACCAATGCCCAATAGACCGGAGAAGATAACGGGTGCACTCAATACCTCGAGATAGGCTCCTCCGACAGATCTAGCGCCTTCATATGTCATGTCAGCGAATAAGCTGACTAAGCTTAAAAGGAGAAAAACTATGAGTTTCCTGCTTTTTTTCATTGCATTCACCGAAGAGAAAGGGCTTAAAAATAACCTTATATTTTTAGAGGTTCTAAAGTCCGTTTTCTTTTACCCTAACTTATTCTCTATCGTGAACCACCCTGTTCTTACGAACGGGGCATCCTCACCTCGCAATGAGATCTTCCTGGGTTCCCTGTCCACAGGCTCTAAGGGCAGTCCAGATCCCGCACGAAGAATATTCAGAGAAGCATTATATTTCCTATCTATAGACTAACCGCACTTTGGGCAAACGAATAAACGATGGGCTAAAGCTAAGTTTTCTTTTATACATCCACACATAGTACAGGTCCTTGAAGTGTTTCTAGGCTCCACCTTTTTCCTCGACTCTACGCATATCTTCTCAATAATTTTTGATACCTACAAAAGCATTTCTATAAGGGTTATCCATTCCATACCTAACGGAAGGAGATTTTCACCTCTTAACCCCCAATAAAGTTAAAAAAACGATTTCCATTGAAAAAAGGTAGTAGGCAGGATATTTCACTTCTTTAATTTTCAAAAAGAAGCTTTGCCAATTATCGGTAAGCGATAGCGATCCAGCAACGTCATTAGGCGATAATGGTTTGCTAACATTAA
>JAEMPT010000028.1 GCA_022759165.1 Thermoprotei archaeon | reverse complement strand
TACAGGGGAAAATTATGCCAAACTTACCTGAACTTAGGACAACAGTAGCATCGGTAGAATTTTCTAACCCATTCATATTGGGATGTGCGCCCCCAACTCGGGACGCTGAAAGGATAATCAGAGCTGCTAGAATGGGTTGGGCTGGAGCAGTGCATAAAACGGTTGTGATTCCACCCACCAAAGATCCCACACCTCACATAATACTTAGGAGTATAGACGGCTATCCGTTCGTGAACCAGAACATTGAGCTATTGACAACCTATCCGGTAGAGCAGTGGGAAAAATGGATAAAGGAAATAAAATCAAAGGCACCCAGTGATTTCGTGCTCATATCCAGTATAATGGGAAACCCGGACCCAGCTACTTGGATAGAACCCCTCCAGAGAGTTCAGGATGCAGGTACAGACTTTGTGGAGCTGAACGTTTCTTGCCCTCACGGAAGCCCCGAGAAATACATGGGAGCTTATGTTGGTCAAGACGCGGGGCTCGTCGGCAAGATCGTTAAAGAAGTTAAAAAACACGCAAAAGTTCCAGTCAGTGTGAAGCTTACTCCAATAGTGACCGATATAAAGCCTATTGCGCAGAGTGCTCATGGGGCAGGGATCGATGCATTCACAATAGCTAATACGCATGGAACGGGCATAATAGGAATAGACATTTATAAGGACGAGCCATTACCTAGCGTGAAGGGTCTCTCTACACCAGGTGGGCTGAGCGGGCCGGCCGTTAAGCCCGTTGTGCTCAAGCTAATTCACGAAGTCTCCTCGGTTGTACCGGAGGCGCAGATATTCGGCCTCGGGGGTGTCTCTAGTTGGTACGATGCTGTTGAGCATATGATGGTCGGTGCAAGGGCCGTACAGCTTGTTACGGCCGTGATGTGGCACGGCTATGGAATTATAGACAATTTGAAGCAAGGTCTAGTCAACTATATGAACGAAAGGAAATTCAGCTCTGTTGAAGAGATAGTCGGAAGGGTGAGCAATAAGATCGTTCCACACTCCTCGCTCGACTTCGAAGAATGGGGCAAGACTTTCGTTGATCCGGAGAAGTGTATAGCATGTGGAAAATGCCTGGATCCCTGTAGGGATGCAGGGGGCGGTGCTCTATATTATGACGCAGATGCGAAGGTTGTTCGCAGTAATCCCAAGGACTGCATAGGGTGCGGGCTCTGCATAAACCTCTGCCCAGAAGGAGCAATTAAGCTCCTGCCTAAGGAAGAAGCGGAGAAGAAATACAATGAGAGCCTCCTGAAGCCGGTTCCAAGCCTATCCTCTAGGCTCCACAGGGCATATCAAAGAGATTATGTGGATCCTTTGATAAAAGCCCTCAAATAAAATTTTTTAACTTTTTGGAGGTTAAGGGACGAAAATCTCCTTTCGTTAGAGAGGAGATGGATAGCCTCCTTATAGAAATGCTTTTTTAGTATCAAAAAATATTGAAGGACTTGAGAGTTGAGAGAAAGGAACTATTTTACTCAAAATCCCTGAAGTATATGTCTTTGTTTGCCCTAAGCGCGGTTGGTTTATAAATAGTAAACTATAATGCTTCTCTGAATATTCTTCATTCTGGTTCGGGACTGCCCTTAAAGCCCGTGGATAGGAACTCCTCATCGTGAGGTGAGGATGCCCCGTTCGCAAGAGCGGGGTAGTTCACGTCAGAAAAATATAACAGAACTCTCGAGCGGTTGCCTTGGACGGAGCTGGGGTTGCTCGTTTGGTCTGCCTAATGCTAATGCCCCCACATAGGAAGTGTTTGGCGGCAGATTCAAGGCGCTTTTGAGCTCCTCTTCCAGTAGCTTGGGGACCGCAAGCCAAACCGTCCCATATCCTAGAGACCAAGCAGACAGCATCATGTTCTCCAAAGCTAAAGAAACGCTCTCTACACCCCAAAGGTACTCATATAGCAGATATTCATCCGTGAGCGTTCTCCTGTTGAAATTAAGCATCCCTATTATGTATATGGGAGCAAGGTAAATACCCTTATCGAACATTGTCTCCCATTTTCTGAGTTCCTCCTCTTTAAGAGGGTTCTTGAGCATCCGTGAGAGGTATATCATTTGCCCCCTCCTTATGAAATCATGGAATACTTTCCTCTTACTCTCGTCCTTTATGACTGCAAACATCCACTGCTCTCCACCGCTTGCCGTTGGAGCCCTGATTCCAGCCTCTAAAATCCTAGTTAGGTCTTCCTCAGGTATATTTTCCTGCTTGAACCACCTTATGCTCCTTCTCGACCTTATCAATTCTATTAAATCATGTGAATTAGCACCCAAATCCTCCACCGCATAATAATCAGCGAAGCTTGTAGATAAATATAAGCGTTGAATTGTTAAGAAGAGAAATACTAAGACCTAGCATAAAACGTGAACTTAGAGTATTCATCCTCTGAAGTAAAGTCTACCGAGACGCCTATCCTTTTTGCGTATTCCATCAGAAGGTTCATCGGCACACTCCCATAGGGGACCCTGACCGAGTATTTTCTACCCGTTTCCTTCGCGCACTTCATTAGATCGACTATTATAGTTAGAGGGTGCTCCGTGCATTTTGTTATATCTTCGATTACAACGTCTGTTTCATCGCAAACTCCCAAGATGCCCACCGTTTATTAGGTTCAGCGAAACAGTAATAAATTTGTTGCATCATAGTTAACACAGAGGGCATTGCCATGGAGAAAAAGCCAGTTAAGGTAAAGGATAAAACTACGGGAAAGGACGTCGAGCTAATTCCAATAAAGGTATGGAAGCTGACCCCTAGCGGACGAAAAGGAATAAAGATGGGCCTCTTTCAGAGCCCAGTCACTAAGCAATACTTCAGGGCCAGAGTTCCCGACGACTACCCGGAATTTTGACACTTTCGGGTATCTATGTTTTTATATTTTCTTTTCCTAAGCTTTCTAAGACCGACGGTGAATCTTTGCATCATTGAAATCAAGGGTGTAATATGATGGTTTTGATAGCGCATGCAGCTGACATACATCTGGGCAAATCTTTCCAGAGAATTGCAAGCGAAGAGAGGGACAGGGACATAGACGAAGCATTCAGACAAATGTTGGACTTCATTATTTCGGAGCATTTGAAAATCCTCATCATATCAGGCGACCTATTTGACAGGCCAAGGCCGTCGAATTTCACTCTCGCTTCCTTCAAGGAATCGGTGAAGGAGTTTCTCAGTTCAGGTGGGAGGATTATTTTGGTGAACGGTGACCATGACACTGCAGCGGAATCTGACATAACAGCAACAGATCTCGTATCCAGATATCTCAACGGTGTTTACCATCTTCGCCACTTCGTTAAGAGAGAACACGAGCTCAATATTGAAGAAGACGGGGTGAAGCTGAACTTCTTTGGCCTTGGGGCTATCAGGGGACCGAGAGGGCTTAAGCAAGGACAAGAAATTATGAAGAGGATCAATGAAATTGCCCGAACCGAGCAAGGAAGGAACATAATGGTATCGCATATTTCTATAAAGGAGATCTTTCCAATCGCTGAAGGGCATAGTCTGGATTCCTTGCCAAGTAATATTGATTATTACGCTTTAGGTCATATTCACAGGAGAATAATTAACAACGTTAAGGATGGAATCCTGGCATATCCTGGTAGCCTTGAGATTATTTCGAGGGATGAAATAGATGATTGGAAGAAGAAAGGAAAAGGGTTCTACATAGTTGACCTCAGCTCAAGGGAGCCCTTAGTCCATCAGGTTAACCTTGATATCAGGCCACAGGAAAAGTTTGGTATCTCGTCCGAGAAGGAGGTTCAGAACCTAGTAGCAGAGGTGGAGAAATATTTAGCCCAGCTCTACTCTGATAAGATGCCGGTAATACACATTGAACTGAGCGATGAAATAGATTCTATAAAGAAGGCGCTTAGGCCGCATGTTGATAGGTGGCAGAAGCAAGGTGTTATGACGAACCTAATTTTAAATCCTTCAAAGGCCGAAACTTCTTCTATCGAATATGGGACAAGTGGCTCTATGAACGAGCTTAAGATAGTTAATGCATTAGTAGGAGATGAGCATATCGCGCGGCTCATAATAGAACTTAAGAACTGCTTATCCATGTCCGATGAACAGCAATGTGGGGAAATAGCTAAAGAGATTACTAGTAAGAAGGAATATTGGGATAAGGCTCTGAAGGAATGGCCCAAGTCCAGTGCGGAAAGTTCGACTCAGAAGAAGAACCTATCTGAAGCAGGTCTGGGAAAATTTATGGGGTGAGAAAACGTCCTCGGCTCCATTTAAGTTGGAAAAGCTCGTATTGGAGAACTTCTACAGCTACGGCAAGAAAACCGAGGTCTCCTTCTCAGACGGCATCACCGTTATAGTTGGGGAGAATGGAGCCGGGAAATCGAGCATCGTTAGGGCTATCTATTTCGCCCTCCTAGGCGAGATCCCCGATACAACAATAATCAACGCTATTCATAGAAATAGGAGAGAGTTCATCGTTTCGTTGACGCTAAGCAATGGGGTTAGAAGATACAGGGTCGAAAGATACAGGTCAAAGAAAAAAGGTGGCTATGACGTCCTATATGTGGAAAAAGATGGAAAAGAGCAACAAATCGCTTCTGGATCCGAAGAAGTTACTAGGAAGTTAAGCAACCTCATATTTTTTTCAGATACCGAATCGTTCAAAGATAAGAACGTTAAGAGGATCTTAATCGACCTCATAATACTTAATCAGGGAAGACTTGAAGAAATAGGAGAAGCATTATCCTCTGCTGGGAAAGATAAAATAGAATTCCTCATGAACCTCCTTGGACTGAGCGCTTATATCAAGGCATGGGAGAAAATGAAAAACCTCACAGTAACACTTCAGCCCCCAACATCTAGTACTCTACCCGAATATTTTGCTCCAATAAAGCAGAGTTACAAGGTTACCGAAGAGGACCTGAAAGAAGCAGAAAGCAACCTCAAGGCAGTGGAAGACAGCATCTCTAGGCTGACGAAGGAAGAAGGTGAAATAGCGAATACTATCAGAGATCTCTCCGTTAGGGAAAAGGAGCTAGTGGAAGCGAAGACGGAAATAGAGGAGGAAAAGGACTCAACGACCGCTAAACTAGGCAGCATTACATCGAGGCTTTCTGAAGCCATTAATTCCCAAAAGCAGCTCAGTGAAGTTGAAAATGAGCTCAAGAAGCTAGAAGATAGGGAGAAAATGCTTCTAAGAGAGGTTGAAGAAGGGGAAAGGCTGAAAAAACAATTGGAGGAGCTCAAGTTAAAGGAGAAGTTAGGTCTTTACTTAGAAGTCACAGGAAATCTAGAGTCATACCTTAAGAGTCTCAGAGAGATTATTCCAAGGGCCTCGAAGCTGGGGCTCAATGGTAGTATAGACGATATGGAAAAGCAGGTGGAATTGCTGAACAGCGAGATCGATAGGAAAACTAGGGAGCTAGAAGTGGAAAGAGGGATCCTCAAGAAGGAGATCCAGGATACTTATATGCTCGAAAAAGCGCTTGAGGAGAAAGAGAAGGAAGCAAAATCGATCATCACCAACATTTCCATGGTATCGGGATGCAGATCGGATACGGAGGATATCCAAACCTCCCTCAAGGAAGTTGGCGATTGCATTTCAAGGGAGCTTCAAGTAGCTAGCAGTAGAGTCGCAGTGCTTGAAAGCGAAATCTCTAGGCTTGAGAGGTCGATCGAGGAGCTATCGCAAGCACAGGGTAAATGCCCTGTCTGTGGGAGGGATCTAGATGAAGGACATAAGGCCAACATCATTTCAAAGTATAAGGAGGAGCTGGCCGTGGATAAAGCCGAGCTGGCCGATCTTAGCAATAAGCTAAATACGCTGACCTCTCTTTACAACGAGGTAAACAGATCAATGGCAATGCTTGGAGAAATGAACTCCGTTAGAGAGAAGCTTACTTCCTTAAAGGCTGAAAACCTGGTTAAAAAACTCGAGACAATGGAGGCAGAGCTGACATCCCTGGGAAACAAGAAGGAAAACTTATCAGAATTCTACAACCTAATTCGTTTGGCTGATAATACCAAGAGGACGCTTATCGAAAGATCCTACGAACTCCCTGAATTGAGTATCTCACCCGAAACCATTGAGGCCGGAGAAATTCCTGCGCTGGAAGAGGCTTTAAAGAGAGCTGTATCCCTCAAGGAGGGCATAATTCGAGATAACCCATCCATTCAAGCTGAGGATTTCCAAGCATTGAGAAAGAAGATATCCCAACTCGAGAAAAAAATCAGTGAACTGCAGCCAGAGGCGAAGGCGGCAGAGTTATCCGAAGTCAAGGGAAAAATCGAGTTTCTCAGGGGACAGATTTCAGATCTAAGGAAAAGGGCCTCTGAGGTTGAAGGGCTCATATCTGAAAAGGCCAAGCTAGAAGATAGGCTGAAAGAATTGAACACTTCTCTTAGAAACGTAGAATCTGAGATCTCCGAGATAAAAGGAACCATCGGTTCGCTGAACAATAGAACTAGAATCCTCAAGCAACAGAAAAACTACTTAGAAGAGCTCAGCAGATCCCTCGGAACCGCGATCTACGAGCTCAAAGTCCTTCTAAAAGTTAGATCCCTTTACGAAAGGGAAGGCGGTTTACCCTCTATGCTGATGCAAAGCGCTACTATCCTCCTCCGTCGATGGATATCGGAAATTTACAGTGACTTCGAGCAGTCATACGGGTATGTAAAAATAGATGAATCATTTAACATATCGCTTGTAAACACAAACGAGGATATAGAAGTATCATTAGACCAGGCAAGCGGAGGGGAAAAGGTTGCCCTCTATCTTTCTTTCATCTTCGCTGCCCAAAGAGTTGTAGACGAACTATATGGTGGGTACAATAGGGCGGGGTTCATCGTCCTCGACGAGCCCACAATCTATCTCGATGAACAGAGAGTAAGGTATTTGGCTGATGTGCTTAGGGACGCCATATCTGCCAGCAAAGGAACCCAGATAATAGTGGTTACTCATGAAGAGAGCCTCAAACAGGCTGGAGACTCAGTTCTCAGAGTGAAGAAAAGGGGCGGCACCTCTCTGGTTGAGGAAGAACGGTTGGAGGCGGCTTGGCAATGAGCTACATGGACGATATACTTGAAGTGGCGGCGAAAAAGGGCGAGGAAATAAAGAGGAAGATATTGATGTTGGGAGCTGCAAGGGAAAGGGCCCTCGGTATAATAGAGAAAAGCATGATATCTCCTCCAGGTCTATCTGATAGGATCACGTTGCCAAAGCCTGCGAAAGTGGCGGCTGTGGACGGGGGATCCTATCCACTATCAATGCTAGGCTTCGAGATGTATTTCATCAAGTCCTATGCTGTTAAGTTGGTTTATGATGGCTCGATCGATGAATATAGAGATGGGGGAGAGGTCAGAATCGTGGATGTAGACATTCTAATACCGCCTTCTATGTCGCAGGACAGGATAACGGTGTACCGCCAAGTTACGGAGTTAAGGGCGATGTCATCCTCTATTCGTTCCGGGTTCCTCACGCTGGCAGACGGAAGCTTAGAATCCCTCATATCGAGACCAACGCATATGAAGCTTAAAGACCTAGACAGGGAAGAGGACTCACTTTGTGGAACTGTTGCTGATATCATAAAAGATAAAGATAGAGAAGATGTCGCTATATCGGTGAAGAGCTTCATAGAAGAAGAGCTGAGTGAAGAACCAGAAAAAGCGAAAACCTTTGAGTTGGCTGAGAAAGCCCTAAGGCTGAAAACCCTCTTTGATGAGATAGCCAACGGGGGATCGCTCGTTTTCATTACTAAGACTGGCAGAAGCAACACTCTATTCAACCTTCCGCTTCCAGACCAGTACGTATTAACAAAGCTGACAGTCAAAGAAGGATACATACTGGAAAACGTTGCCCCCAACCTCAATGAAGCTTTGGGAAACGAGCTGCCCCGGATGTGTGGCCTGAGTGACAAAGCCACGAAGATCTCATTTGTCAGTGGTTATGCTAGGCTTTTTTCCGGGGCTCCAGCCCTGAAGATACAGTTACTGTCCCCTATTTCAAGTGAGGATATAGCGATCAAAAAATACGAAGACCTTGTCCTTAACCTCGCATCTTTATCCTCTGAGGATGGCTATCCGTTCCCATTGCTCCTAGCTCATCAAAGGGCGCATATAAAGAAAAAAGCGACTGAAATGGTCATCGATGCCCTTGGACTTAGGGAAGAGCTCAGCGGTCGAGAGGAAATAGATGTGCTTTAGCAGGTGGGGTGAATTTCATGATTGAAAATAGTCTAGGTTCAGATGAAATAGGTAAGGTAGGCGAAAACCAGCTAGAAGAAATAGGCTACGTGATAGGGGAGAGCACACCATCAAGGGTCATTATTTTATCGAAGGTGCCTCCTAGGATAGGTGAGTACGTTATCGTAAAGCATGATGAAGACCATCTGCTCGGGATGGTCGAGGAGTCTGTGGCCGGTAACCCATTTATTCCTGATGATATGACAAACTTGGGATCATTTGAGAGTTGGAAGAAGATCGTTGAGGCTAGGAATTACACGAGAGGGATAGTGAGAATACTTACAAAGGTGACCCCCCTTCTCCGTGGAAAAAGATTTGAGCCTCCCCGCACGCCTCCTAAACCATCATATCCTGTGTACAGGGCAAATGACAGTGTACTTAAGATAATATTCCTTCCACCCGGTTTAAAGGAAGAAAATGCCCATTACTACTACTCTAAAGAAGAAAAGAGGGGATATGTTAGAATAGGCATATTAGCTAATCATCCGGGCGTCCCAGTATTCGTGAACGTCGATTCTCTCGTATCTAGGCATGCCGCTATATTAGCCGTAACAGGGGCAGGCAAGTCAAACACCGTCAGCATTCTCGCCGAGAGGATGGTTTCAGGGCTCGGTGCTACTGTGCTGCTCTTTGATATGCATAGCGAATATTCGACTTCCAGTATAGCTGAAGGGCATGTGAATCTTATCAGGCCAAAAATAAACCCGTCCTCTCTAAACATTTGGGAAATTCAGAAGCTAGCGAGAATAAGGGAAGACGCTCATAAACAACAGAGCGTCCTCAGGTACGCGTTCAAGCAAACTCATGCTCACATCAACGAACTCGCTAAAAGAGATGCAGCAGAGCTTTTAGAATTCGATTTGATTGGCTATATGAAAAATGTCCTAGAGTGCTTGGATTACTTCAGCGAGATCGATGGCAAGAAAGAAAGACAGATTAAAGGGGGGAAGGAAAAGAAGGAAGAGATGGAGTATAAACCGCCGAATGCTGTATGCGAGGAGCTCGAAAACATACCTAGAAGGCTAGATAGAGACGTCATATTGAACGTCATCAATAAACTGGAGGATTTGGAAGATATATATAAGGACATACTTTCAAGCAGAGCAAGCATGTCGATCCTAGATATAGTCAGGCCAGGATACTTGAATATCGTAGATCTCGGCGAAGTCGATGATGTGGGTAGCGACGTAATAGCCTCCTACCTGTTGAGGAGAATTCTCGACGAAAGAAAAGTACATCTAAGGAAAGGCGGGACGGAGGGCTATTCTGTACCAGTGTTCGTGTTTCTTGAAGAAGCTCATATACTGGTACCAAGAGAATACGATACACTTACCAAAGAAGTGGTTAGCAGGATAGCAAGAGAGGGGCGAAAGTTCGGAGTGGGGATCTGCCTCATAAGTCAGCGTCCAAAGAGCGTGGACGAGAGCTCTCTCAGCCAGACGAACAACAAGATAATTCTAAAGATCGTCGAGCCTAACGATCTGAGGTACGTTCAGAGCTCTAGCGAGCTTCTTAGCGATGAGCTCCTGAGACTTTTACCCAGCCTGAGGACAGGGGAGGCTATTCTGCTCGGTGAGTTCACTAAGCTTCCAGCGCTTGTGAAGATAGATGAGCACACAGGCAAAAAAGTGGGGAGAGATCTCGGGATAGCTGAACTATGGATGAAGGGGAAAAGCGAAGCCCCCACTCCCGAGGAAAATCTAACGGATTTGGAAACAACGATGTATAACCCGGAGGGTAACTATTGAAGAGGCTCACACATGCCCTCTTCGGAATGGGGATTTCCCTATTTATAATGTCAAGGTTTGGAGAGTTCGACCAACTAATGATAGCATATTCACTGGTCTTTTCCATTTTCCCAGACCTCGATCTATCAATGAAGCATAGATCGGCGCTCCATAACGTATTTTCCGCGCTCGCGATCACCAGCATAGCGGCTTATCTGAGCAATCCCTTGATTTTTTCTTGGGGGCTCACGACAATGCCATGGATCCCCTTCTTTTTTTCATCCGCTATCGCATATTTATCCCACATATTTCTTGACATACTGACTAAGTCAGGGGTAGCCTTGTTCTGGCCTATTAGCGAGAAAATGTTTAGGCTGACGTCAATAAGATATGACAACCGGGCAGCAAACTTTTTCTTCTCTCTCACTGGAGCGTTGCTCATCTTATTCGCATTAGTTTAATTCAAAAACCAAAAGCATTGCATCGAGAGATTAGTATTTGAGTAAAAAGCCTTATACAGCAACTTCTTAAGCCTTCGAATCGATTTTTAAGAACGGTGGAAACAATTATCATCAATTATATTCTTTTGTAAACCAAAAGGGAAAAAATAAAAACTCCAATATCCAGTTATTAGCTACAGAGATAGCGCTTTCAGGTGCACAATATTGTCACAAGAGCATGTTAGCAGTTCTCCCCCCATTAAAATTGGAGAGAAGATCCTCTTAGCAGAGAACATCAAGAAATCCTTCGGGGGCTTAGTGGCTCTCGATGGCGTCACGGTCGGAATAAGGAAAGGGGAAATCACAATAATTATAGGACCCAATGGCTCTGGAAAGACCACACTCCTAAACGTTGTGAGTGGTTTTTTAAAATGCGACTTAGGAAGAGTCCTCTACAAGGGGAATGACATAACAAACATGCCTCCGCATAAAATAAACGAGCTGGGACTTGTGAGAACTTTTCAGATCCCGCAACCGTTCAGCAACCTGACCGTTCTCGAAAACCTTCTAGTTGCTTCGAGAGAAAGCAAGGGATTAAAAGTCCTAAATGCTATGAAAAAGTCCAAATGGATTGAGTATGAGGAAAGGGACGTTGAGAGAGCAACACAGATACTCAACATAGTTAATTTGGGAAAAGTAGCTGACCAACCCGCTTCTAAACTAAGCGGTGGTCAGTTGAAGCTTCTCGAGATCGGAAGAGCCTTGATGAATGGGGCCGATACGGTCCTCATGGACGAGCCAGCAGCAGGAGTAGCACCAAGCCTCGCACACGAAATCTTTTCCCTCCTGAGGAGGCTAGCTAGGGAAAAAGAAATGACCTTTCTAATTATAGAGCATAGGCTAGAAATAGCCATGGGCTATGTAGATTACGCTTATGCTATGGCTAAGGGGAGGGTTGTTGCCCAAGGTAAGCCTGAAGAAGTGGTCAATAGCCCCATAGTGATTGAAACATATCTTGGTGGGTGATCTAAATGGAAGCCCCTGTGCTGAGGACAGAGGACCTGAACGCAGGATACGGGAAGATGCATATCCTGTTCGATATCACGTTGGCCTTTCCAGAAAAGAAGGTGACGGTTATAGTAGGACCTAACGGTAGCGGCAAAAGCACTTTGCTTAAAACTATTTTCGGGCTAGCAAAAGTCATTTCTGGAAAAATATATTTGAAGACCCAGGAGATCACTTCCAAGCCGCCGCATGATATAGCAAAGATGGGGATAGCTTACTTACCACAGACGCAAAACATATTTGAAAACCTATCGGTTCAGGAGAACTTAAAGATGGCCGCATATACGTTAAGTAAAGAGGAGGCGAGCGCAAAAGTCGAGGAAGTTTTAAGCATATTTCCCTTGCTTCGGGCCTACATGAAGCAGAAGGCAGGCAAGCTCAGTGGAGGCGAGAGACAGATGCTCGCCACGGCCATGGCTCTGATGAGATCACCCGAGATCCTCATGTTCGATGAACCTACAGCTGCCCTATCGCCAAAGATATCTCATCAGCTTATCAATATCATCAGGGATCTCAATACCAAGAAGGAAAAGACAATAATCTTAGTAGAGCAAAATGCCAAGCTTGCATTGGAAATATCTGATTATGCGGTAATAATGGGCAGCGGGAGGGTGACATATAAAGGGGAAGGAAGAAAGTTGTTGGAAGATCCGGAGCTCGGCGCGCTATACCTTGGGCTCAGAGCCAGGCAACAATAGCCGAAAAATCTTTCTAAAAATTGAAGATCTTTAAAAAAGCTTAATTCTTAGATCAGGCCTTCTCCAGCTTGATGATAGAAACAGGACAGCTCTCGGCTGCAGACTTAACGCACTCTTCGAGAGAGTCGTCAACCAGCCCAGTCGATAAATCATTTGGATCCACTCTCCACTTCGCAACGATCTGTGACTTGCCATCTTCTGGATTCATTTCAAAAACATCGGGGCATAGATTCACGCAGACCATGTCTCCAATACAGGAATCCCTCTCTATTGTTACCTTTATCTTCCCCATAATGATCACCGTGATGCTCTAAAATCTGTGATTTTTTGATAATTAAATCTTTTCGTCTATTATTTAAAATGAACCGTTTCTAGAAACAAAGAAAGATTTGTATTTCCTAGCTGTCTTGATGAACGCTACTTTATGATTTTAAGTTTTTTATAACTGAAAGCTTAGCCCTTTAAGGCAGGTGAACTACCCCGCCCTAAAGGATAAGGCTTCCAGTGTTTAACTGGGGCTTTACGCCTCCAGCCTCATTTTCTGGTTCGGGGGGCTCACCTCTCCCCCATCCCCCAGAGCTCATTAAGGCATAGGCTATATTCATGCTTGAACTTCCTTCTGCAAAGAGGAACATCCTCTCCGTGAACGGCGAGGTTTTCAGTTATAAATGGTTGTCATGAGATCATAGCGCTTC
>JAEMPT010000035.1 GCA_022759165.1 Thermoprotei archaeon | reverse complement strand
AAACCTCTGTAACCTTTATCTGGGATCTCCTTTACTAATGGATAGTGGTACGTGATCCTGATAGGTCTCACAAGTAATTTTGCCCCCAATAGTATCGCGTTAAAATGATTTTTCGCCTTTGAAACTAGTGAAAGGTTCCTTTCGGAAACGGACTTCTCAGCATATGTGCCGGTCATTTCAGATCCTCCCCTGTAGTAGCACTATTGCCCCTCCCCACAGCAGACCTATTATTGAGAATAAGAACCAGAACTTCCATGCTCCTCCCAGGGCCTGGTCTATTCTGAGCCTAGCGTATATTGCCCTCGTAAAAACCATCGTCAGAGACACTATCAATGCCTTAAGTATAATGATTGTAGCCGGTATTATCACGTAAGAAAAGAATGTATGACCAGGGACCGTAAAGAATGGATACCACCCTCCTAAGAAAAGAAGGGTAAATATGAGATTATAAACGAACATTCTAGCGTAGGATATACCCATACTAAGCCCATACATGAGACCGCTGTATTCGGTATAAGCTCCCATAACTATTTCGGCATCAGCCTCGGCGATCTCGAATGGGAATCTACCCGTTGCCATGAGGACTGCCACATAAAAGGCGATCGCAGAGATTGGGTTTAGCACGATACCCCAAAGGTCCTTTTGGGCCGAAACCGCTTGTGTGAAATCTGGAGAACCATATATGATAACAGCGCCGATCGCCGAAAGTATAATTATTAGTTCGTAGGCTGCAACGAGGAAGCTCTCTCTTGCGCCACCTATAAGAGAAAACTTATTGTTACTGGACCAACCAGCAAGGATTCCAAAGATAGGTGGCAACGTCGTGAGTGCCAAAGCAACGATTATAGAATTGTTCACAGGTGAGGGGAAATATATAGGAGAAATAGGTATAGCTGCGATCGGCAACATCGAAATGACAAAGCCAGCGATCGGGGCTATGATATAAGGCAAAGTGTCTACGGTTCTAGGAATTATTATCTCTTGGAACATGTAGCGCATTAAGTCCGCTAACAGCTGTATTGCGCCTCCAATCTTAGGCGAAATCTCAAGAGGACCGTATCTCATCTGAATCCTTCCCGCTATTTTTCTCTCGGCCCAAATTAAGATGATCAACAAAATCATTATGGTGATGAGTCCTGGGGCGATTAGCATATAGAAAACGGGTGGCCATAAAATAAGGTTCTTAATGAACTCCAACAGTCCTATTGCCATCATCTGTCAGCCTCCGGTGGGAAATAATCAATGCTTCCATAAATTGCAGGTAAATCAGCTAACCTGTAACCTACTGGCAGGTATTTCAGGAGGATGGAGTTTCTGAAAGATGGAGTAACAACCCTAACTCTATAGGGCTTCGGCTCCCCGTTGCTTTCAAGGTAGAAAAATATCTCTCCTCTTCCTTCTTCTACCCTTCCGTATGCCTTCCCCGAAGGAGGCTTAAGGCTTGTAAAGATAGCCGGGAACTTTATTCTTTTATCTTTTTCCAGAACTTCCTTCATCGCGGGGGTGAAAAGCTTCAAGTATTTCTCATTTAGTATAGGCCCTTCTGGTATGGATTTCGAAAGTTGCCGAAGTATAGAAATGCTTTGTCTTATCTCGTCCATTCTCTGAAATGTTCTAGCCAGAGCGTCTCCCTCTTTGTAAACAGGGACTTCAAAATCCACGAAAGAATAAGCACCATAGGGCTCTTCAACTCTTACGTCGAAGTCTATACCGCTTGCCCTTGCATTTGGGCCTGTTACTCCTAAATCTATAGCCCTTTCTCTACTGAGAATACCAACGTTTTCTATCCTGCTCCTAACCACAGGGTTGTTTACAAACATAATCTCATAATGCCTCAGCCTTTTCTCGATGTAATTTAGACCCTTCTCTAGCTCCTCAAAGAAAGATTTAGAAACGTCCCTTCGGACTCCTCCTGGAATGTGGTATGTATGTGTCAATCTAGACCCAGTAATCCTTTCCGCCAACTGGACCATAATCTCCCTGTCCCCGAAAAACCACATATATCCCGTGGAAGAGCCGAGCATTATCGCAAAAATGCCCATGCCATAGAGATGGCTAGATATCCTATTGATTTCGCTTAGTATCGTTCTCAAGTATAGTGCCCTTTCTGGAGGTTCTATTCCAAGCAGCTTTTCAAGTGCAATTATGTAGGCCTGGGTTACATTTCCAGCATCTAATATAGCGAGCCTTTCAAATAAAACCGAGTTCTTTATCCATTCTTTTGTCTCGCTGAGCTTTTCCATAGTTCTATGTACATACCCTATATCCGGGTCGCTTTCTATTATCACATCTCCGTCTAGCTTAAGAATAATCCTCATATGCCCGCTGCTGGGATGCTGGGGACCGAAAAACAAGATCATCGTTTTGTCGTCGATTTTCCTCGCGCTTATTCCGCCACCGATATCACTTATTGCCTCCATTTTTTACCTCCTCCTTCAATTTCAGCATTATGTCTTCAACCTGAACGATATAGTCCTTGCGAAGAGGATGCACGCCGGAGAATTCTTCGGGATCTAGAAGAATATTTCTAAGGTCAGGATGATTTTCAAAAACTATCCCAAACATCTCATATGCTTCTCTCTCCTGGAATTCTGCAGAGGGCCAGATCTTAACCAACGATGGGACCCGAGGATTGTCTCTATTTAACTTGACCCTGATTTCAAAGATCTTTGGTTCGATGTCTTTTTTAGTGTAACTGGAGACATGAATTACTAAATGAATTTCGTTGCTCTTAGGATAATCCACGGCACTAAGAGATATCACGTGGTCATAGCCTTTTTCCTTTAAGGTTTGTGCTACTGAAGGTAGTTCAGCTGGGTTTTCTATAAAAAACTCAGCCTTTACTTGGCTATCGCCGCTCAAGAATCTTTACCCCTCCAATGCTTGTTTTGAAGCCAATCTTAAAGTCTGCATCCTCTTCTGAAGCGTGCGGACTGCGTTCGTTACAGCTTCTGGTCTTGGCGGACAACCTGGAATATAAACTTCGATGGGTAGGATGTCCCTAGGCTTCACTATGTTGTAGCTGTTGTGGAAAATCCCCCCATCTATAGCACATGCACCCATCGCGACAACGAATTTTGGGGCAGGCATCTGTTCATAAACGACCTTAAGTGCTTTGGCCATTTTCTTAGTAATCGTCCCTTCAATAATGATGGCATTGGTATTCCTTACATGAGTGAAAGGTAACGAGCCTAGCCTCTCTGTGTCAAGTCTAGGGCCGTAGCTTGCTGCAAACTCGCATCCGCAACATGATGTTGTAAAATGAACCGGCCATATGCTATATTTCGTTGCCCAGTCTATCATTGGGGAAAATGGTTTCATGAGTGTTTTCAATATTTTTTTTATGCTCCTTTCAGCAACTCCAGCAATATCCATGGCTAATCCCACATCCACTCTTCGATTTTTTCAGACAATTTCAAGGACGCGAATAATACAGGAACTGAAAAGCCGAAAATTAAGAGGAGGAATACTAGAAAGTTCTGCGCATATACCTTCGCTGATGGGGAAATCAAGAGTAGCAGGAGTACGACCGGTTCAAATGAGGCAAAAGTTATGAAGAAACCAAGGTACTGCATACCATATTTAACCCTAGCTTCATACTTAGGCACGTTCCCTGCCTCGTACCTAGAGACCTTCAGGTCGCTACCTTCCCTCTTTAATGCGAAGTAAAAGACTAAAATCACTACGAAAAGAAGAAGAAAGACCAAGGTCGGGACTATACCAAACGAATAGAGTGATGTTACGTCCAATGCCCGCACCTTACCTTCATCGATTTTTAATAAGCAGTATATAAGTTTTTTTAAATTAATTTTATTTTTTAGCGACAAATTTCTATAATGATTGTTTTTATTTAATTTTTCTTTGTACATTTAAAACAAATCTAAATTACTTTTTCCCTAAAGGAAAAGGCACTCCGTTATTCTTCAGACTTATACTTTTACGTACGCGACAGTCATCACACTCAGTGAGCACATACCTTGAGAATGGCGTTCTACTTTTCGCTTTTCAAATCGATCACGCATTATTCTGGCTAGGGCTAACTTCATCTTAACAGTAAAATTTAGTCATCGCTCATTGCTTAAGGATGGGTTATTTTAATTGTTTCTTGTCACGAGCTGAACGGTAGAAATCTATGAAAATTTTAAATATCCCCGCCTTAAAAAGCGGGGTTTGCTTTAAAAAGAGCTTTTTCTTAATATTATGGGGACAGAAAGTCTGAAACCTTCGGAGGCTCTAGCGGTAACCCCTTTCTCTCCCTTATTTTCCTAATGAGTTCCGGTAAAATTGAATCCGGCACAGGAGCCCATCTGCTGAACTCTAGACCCCAAAAGGCCTTACCAACAGTAGCACTTCTCAGCTCGCTGGCCAGGTCGAATGATTCAGCTACTGGCACTTCCGCTATAAGCCTAGTCAAGTCACCAGCCTCAGTTACTGTCAATATCTTACCTCTTTTCTTAGTCAATATTGCTGTCACGTTGCCTAAGTAATTCATCGGCATCCTTATGTCTAGCTTCTGAATAGGCTCCAATATAGTTGGTTTTGCTGAAAGCATGCCTGCAAATATGGCGTTTCTCACAGCCGGATATATCTGGGCCGGACCCCTATGCGCTGGGTCTTCATGTATCACAGCATCATGTAGTATTACCTTTATTCCCCTTACGGGTTCTGCCGCGAGCGGCCCTTCCTTCATTGCTAGCCTGAATCCTTGGAGTATGGTGTCCTTAATTTCCCTGAGATACTGGAGACCTGTAGTCTTATCAACGAATATGTTGATGTTATCGTCAACGAGCCAAATTCTCCTCGCTTCATCATAGTCCCAGCTCGCTTTGTCTCTGAGTACTTTGGCCCTGTCTCGGAAATCCTGATCGTTTGAAACTTGACCTTCCTGTATCAGCTTTATGGTTTCCTCATTCAATGGCTCTATGCTAATGTAAAATTTGTTATGCTTGTTTGGACTCTTTCCTTCAAAAACGTCGCTTACCGCCCTCACGCTTTCTCTGTAGACAATAACTGGAGGGGATGTTGTTACTTCAACTCCATAATTGTCCTTCAAAAACGTAAGCGCTATTTCTAGGTGAAGCGGACCCATTCCAGAGAGGAGATACTCGCCGGTTTCTTCGTTTATTTTTACGACTAAATTGGGATCCTCAATGCTCAATCTGTGAAGGCTTTCAATTAGTTTAGGTAGATCTTTGGTGTTTTTCGGCTCTACTGCTATAGTAACTACGGGCTCACTAACGTAGTGAAGCTTCTCAAAGGGGGCCATTTCGTCCTTATATGCTAAGTCGACCACCGTTTCTCCGGCTCTTGCCTTATCTAGGCCCAAGACGGCCAATATATTGCCTGCTGTAATAACATCTGCAACCTCTCTAGTTGGACCCATATAAAGGCTGACTTGCAGGATCCTCTGAGGAACCTTCGTATTAACTAGCCAAACTTCTTTCCCGCTCTCCATTTTACCGGAAAATAGCCTTCCGGTCGCGACGAGCCCCGCGTGTGGGTCAACCCTCATGTCATTTATGAGCATGACCGCTGGTCCATTGATGTCTGCCTCAAGCATGGCTTTTCCTATAGAAGAGTTCACGTCTCCCTTCCATATTTTCGGTATCCTATACTTTTGAGCATCTCTCGGATTAGGAACGTATTTTATGACCATATCGAGTAAGGCTTCTGCTATTGGCACCCTTTTCGCTAGTTCCTCAACTGCGTCCTTTCCTTTGTTATAGGCCTCAATGACATCAGAAAGCTTTAGTCCCGACTTCATGGAAACGGGTATAGTGAACCCCCACTTCTCCTTTGCTGATCCGAAAGCTACCTGTCCTTTTGCCGGATCGAGCAGCCACTTATCTCTGAATTCCGGCTCCGCTTGACTAGATATTAATTTGTTGACTTCTTTTATTATCTCTACAAATCTCTGCTGTATCTGCGCTGGAGTGTACTTTAGCTCTTTTATGAGCCTATCGACCTTATTGATGAATAATAAAGGCCTCACTCGTTCTTCAAGCGCCTGACGCAATACAGTCTCCGTCTGGGTCATTATTCCTTCAACAGCATCCACGACAACTATAGCACCGTCTAGAACCCTCAGGCTCCTCGTAACCTTTCCTGTGAAGTCTACATGACCAGGCGTATCGATGAGGTTTATGACGTATGGCTTTCCTTCCATTTCGTGGTACAAGCTAACGTTAGCTGCTTTGACTGTGATCCCTCTCTTCTGTTCAACCTCAAGGTAGTCCGTCGCCAATGCCTCTCCTGCCACCTTCTGAGAAATAATGCCAGCGGCGGCCAGCAGTGCATCAGAAGTTGTCGTTTTTCCGTGATCCACGTGAGCAATTATACCTATGTTCCTTACGTGGTCAAGATTTGACATCATCTTCAGGATTTCAGGGACCATCTTATATTTTACCATTCATCTTCACCTGAACAACATATTTCCCCGTTTTTTATGAGCTGTAAAGCTCAACCGTTTATCGTTTGTTTAAAAAGGTTATAAAGTATTTTTTACAGCGAAGCGCTTTCCTTTTAGGGTATGGCTAAAATATCGCCGAATCGAACACAGTAAAGTTTATTGTATTAAGTTAATACCCTTATTCTCTGTTTTTCATAGCTTTACGGAATTCAGAAATGTATTTTTGAATAACGCCCTTTGTGAGAGGCTTTTTAAAAACAAATATTACAATATCTTTGTGTCCGGCCTCTTCAGCCTTCATCAGATCCCTGAGGGGCCCTAAAACCTTTTTCCTGAGAACATCGTCCGCCCCCTCTCTGAACTTAACCACTACTCTCGTCTGGTCCTTCTTTGGGGAAAATACAACGGATACATCACTACCTGCCTTGAGTAAAAAATCGGCAACGTCGCTCTCGTAACTGCTCACGTAGGTTACGGTGATTAATCTATCTTCTATTTCTTCAATTATTGTTCTCTGCATTGCCTTTAACCTGGCAAGCCTGAGAGATCTGTCTTCGGCCGTTTTTACGAGACATTTCCTCACGTTCTCATATTCTACAATCTTTGCTAGCTTGCTAGCTGAATTAAATGTCAGCGATGAAGCCCTAAGAAACCTACTCGAATCGGTGAGAATCCCCAAAAACAGCATCTTCGCCAATGGAACCTGAATTTCTCTATCAAACAGCTGGACTATTAGCTCACTAATGGAAGCTAAGGTCGGATCCCAATAGTAATTGAAAACCTTCGCCTTTAGTGTATTGTTTTGATGGTGATCGATCAAGAGAACGTCTCTATTCTTTTTCATTTCATCAAAAATATACGAAGGTAGCTGGTCTTCAGAGGCCGTATCAAGAACTATGATAGAGGATCGCCTTAAGATATCAGGGTCTATTTTTTCCGACCAATCGTAGGATCTTAATTCAATATCGCATTTCCTCAATGATTCGACAGCATCAAGTGAAGCTCCTTCGGGAAAAATGACGAACAATTCTTCCTCTTTTAAATCGGTATACGAGATAAGGTTTTCTTTGAGGGAAAGCGCCGATGCTATAGCATCCAAGTCAGCGTGGCGATGCGTTATTATTACTAGGGAGTTTTTCCTCGACTTGAGGCTCTTTAGCTCTTCCTTCAGTAGATAGTTCACCTGTCAGCTCCTCCACCGCTTTTTTTGCTTGAGATACGATTCTCGCTACTTTGTCTTCACCACAGAATTCCTCCGTTCTACCGAACATTTCAACCTCTATTTCAGCGGTAATATCACCCTTCTCATCGTTTACTTCGAGAGATAAAGTAAGCAACAGATCCTCGCTTCTTTTCTTTCTCTTTTCTAAGATCTTTCCGTAGTCATCAAGTGCCTTTTCCACTTTTTCTGAAATCTTTTCGTCCAAAGCAGAAAACCATTTGAGATTTTATTTCAAGACCCTAGTGATGAGGGGGCCTTTCCACCAGCTGTAGCTACCTTTTGATAGTATCTCGTCAGCATACCTTTGAGCTTTTCCTGTAGACTACTGATTTGCTTTTTTAGGTCCTCTTCTTCTTTCTTATATTTTTCTACAATGAGTTCGTCTGTGCTTTTCCTATCCTCGAGTTCTTTCACTAGCTTTTCCTTGTCCTCTTCAAACAGAATGTTCCCCACATTTCTGTAAACTTTAGCCCCTTGAGGAATCGTTTGAAGCGATTCTAGAACCCTCGAGATCTCCTTCACCTCGTTTTCCAGAAGTACCCTTTGATTAGCCAATACAGAGTATTTCTCTTGTAGCTCGTCTAACTGCTGCGCTATTTGCTCTATTTCAGGCGGAACTTTCTCTGCCATGTGAAATACCTCCCAATTTTCAGCGATCTTTGCTTTTTAATAGGAACTTAATATATCTTAACCTAAATTTGCAGTTTGCTTAATTTCGCATACAAAGGCTTCAATTTTTAAATAAAACGCTTTGTTAGGCTTAGGAAGTCTGTTGAGAATTAGGAGATTCAGAAATAGATACAGCAGTTTTTCCAATAGAGTCAAAGAAAACTTTGATCAAGTATAGATACGAGTTAAGGAGGGCTCTGAACCCTCCATCGCTATTGCTTTCTATAATAAGCTCAATAAATTCCTTTTTAAAATCGCAGTCAATGGAAACCTTACCTCTTTTTTCGTCTGCCTGAGATGATTCTTCAGGCCTTAGGGACGCGCATAGGCTTTCTATAAGCTTGGGAGACTCAGAATAAATCCTTAAAGTCATTTTGTACTTATTCGCTTTCAACTTCTTCTCCCAACTCCATTATTCTTTTAGGCATGTTTACTTTGGAATACCTGATAATAGGGCCAACTTCATAATTAATAGGCATTAGCTTAAATTTTATGAGCTTGAACGTCGGATTTATTATTATCCTGATGTGCTTTTTCCCCTCAACCGGAACTATTCCCGAGTTAAAAAGCTGATGTAGGGCCAAGATCAGAGATTTTTCTTCTTCATCGGCCTTGACGATGGGTTCTATAACAATGTCGGCAACTTCTCCCAAATTCACCCCCTTATGACCGGCCTCCCTGGATAGAGTAACCCCTTTCATCATAATTGTATACGTATGAAGTACTTTGCTCGAATTTGTAAATTCTGTAAGGTCATAAAGCCTGAGAATTGAGGGGTTACCCCTCATCTCTCCGATGAGGGCAAGCGTATTGGAGCCTTCTATTAGTGCTTCTTCGATTAACTCATAGAATGTAAGTTTTCCTCTATTTACCCTTACAACCCAAGGCACTAAACTGGTTAAATCCTTAAGAAAGCTTCGAGTTTTCGGGGATGGTTCTCGAGAAGTAGACACGACAACTTTCTGTTTCTTCAAACTTCCTCATCCGCAAATTTAAAGTGAATTTCAAAAATATACAGGAATTATAGTTGTTTAAGCTTTGGGTAGCACCTTGGGGAACAGCTTGTTCATACCACTTCTAGGAACGTAAGAACCTCCGGCCCATACTGACCCGCATTTTTCACATTTCCAAATGCCTACGCTGATTCTGGTAACCTTTCCAGCTATTCCACAGAACGGGCAAACATGTTCTGCATATCTTTTCTCCATAATTTCCCTATACTGCTTCCTCAAAGTAGAGCCATACCTTGGTCCAAATTTTCCAGAGATACCGACGATCTTTGTTCTTCCCATTTTCCACACCGAGATTAAAGCTCTTACAATATTCAAATCATTGAGCAAAAACTAGGTTTATTAAGATAACCTTTTTCGCTGAAACTAGCTTTTTCCGCTCCTATCAGCTTAATCTGTTGAATGTGAACTGCACGCTATTACGAACGGGGCATCCTTACCGCGAGATGAGGATTCCCTGCTTCTTCGAGGAAACTTACTATACAATCCTCCGGAGGTTGTTCGCCATCTGAAGAGCTTTGGAGCAAACAGCTTCTTTTCCTTCAACTTTCAAGCCCTTCAATAATTTTTGATACCTACAAAAGCATTTCTATGAGTTCTATGAGGGGGGTATCCATCACTTTCATTAGAAAGGAGACTTACGCCCCTTAACCTCCAATAAAGTTAAAATCTTCTTCATGGCGATGGGCTTCCTCATTCCTGCGGCGGGAGACCGATGGCCGTACTGATTTCACTGAAATATTTCTGAGAGACCTTCCAAGCGAGATCGACCATAGCATCTATATCTCCCTCTTCTAGCGAGCCAGCTCCCATCTTCTGCATCCCCGCTATTGTGCCATCCTCCGTAAATGATACCGAAAGCCTGGCGTCAGAGACGTATTCCTCCTCCTCTGTGGGATCGGCGACATAGTATTTTCCTATCTTAGCTACAGTAGCCGTTATCACCTTCTTAGTTAGCTTAAGAGTTCCCTTGTACCCTTCCTTCTTTACCAGATAGCCTTCTTCGTTCATCTCATAGTTAGGAATTTTAGTCCTAGCTAAAGCTACTAAAGTAGCGATAGCAGAAGCATCTATGAGATTCCCTGAATGATTTAAAACATAAATGTCGTTCCATACGACCAGCACCTTCTGTCCAGGCTGTACTGCAAGCTCCTTTAAATCAATGGATTTGGTCTCTCTGAACGACCTATCGATTATCCTAGCCAGCTCATACGCATTCTCGTCTGGCGGCCCGGGCTCAAACAGAGGAGAGGCCAGCGGGACGAACTCCGCGTTTACCATTAAAATTCCTTCATCTGGAAGATCGGGGTACGGCGTTCCCGGTTCTACTTTTACTCCCACTAATACGACTGTATCTCCTATATTCACAAGCGCTGAGCCATCGCTCTTCTCGATATAGTTTGGGATTATCTTAACTTTCCTTATATCTTCCAGTCCTCTTCCATCAGCCCTTTTACCTACCTCTAAAAGTGAAAGTATAGTATCTTTTTGAATCTTTGGAACCAAAGGATAAGTGCTTGGTGTGACGCTCATCTCTTCACTCCTCCTTCTCCTCTTCGGTCATTTTTGCGTATTTATCCCTCAAAGTTTGCTTCTGAATCAAATATATCTCTTTTATCGCCTTAATGGACATCTTCATAGCTTCCTTAAACTCATCCCTCGTTAGGGTACCGTTCAACTGTAGTAAAACTATTTTTCCTAGGTTCGGCATCATTGCGACCGGCATATCCGCTTCTCCTCCGCTGTCCTCCGCTTCATTTATATCTAAAACGAGTTTTCCATTTACCTTACCCACTGCTACCCCAGCTATTAGGTCTTTCATTGGTATGCCCGCATCCGCGAGGGCCATGCTAGCTGCAGTGAGGCTTGTTGTCCTAGTGCCCCCATCAGCCTGCAATACCTCTATGAATATATCAATGGTAGTTCTGGGATATAACTCAGTAAATACAGAGGCCTCAAGTGATTCCCTTATAACCTTAGACAGTTCTACCTCCCTTCTGGTTGGAGCCGGAGACTTCCTTTCTGTAGTACTGAACGGCGCCATGTGGTATCTTACCCTTAATATTGCCCTATCAGGCAGGGTCATATGCCTAGGAAGCGCCTCACGTGGACCATAAACTGCAGCCAGAACAGTAGTCTTTCCATAGGACACAAGGGCTGAGCCCTGGGCGTTTTTCAGCACGCCAACGTCCATTGAGATGGGCCTGAGCTGGTCAGGCTTCCTACCATCGATCCTTATGCCATTTTCATCTATTAATTTTAAACCGGTCTTACCCATTTTGCTTCACCCTTTTTGCCTTTTCTTCCCGTATGTAATCAACTATATCAGAGATCGAAATGGATGACATGTCTGGGGTATCAATTTTCTTTAAGGCCAAGATCGCCAGGTCTTCCATAAGAGGTTCCCCCCCACTTATCCATATTCTAGCGTTATTTCCAACGAAAATGGCAGTCCCTGTCTCCTTTGCTATCGTCTCTACTAGGGATCTTTTTCTGAATAAAAGTATGCTTGCAGTCATAGAGGATATCTCTATCACTTTGCCGACAGTTATTTTTCCTAGCCCTTTGCCTCGCATACTAAGAACAGGATCCTTCAGCCTATCGAATGCTATAACTTTTAGTAGAACCTGGTCTCCGATGCCTAAAAATTTCCTCAATGTATCCACCGTCGCCTGCGTTTGCCTTAGAATCGTCTCTCCGACAGGCAATTGTCCCTCGTATGGGCTGTTTATATCCACTTCCCAATAAGTGGGACCAACATCCGTTATTAGTCCAATGACCATATCGTTAGGCCTTGGAATATAAGCGTGCTCCATAGGGGTTAAAGCTATCTTGTCATCCTTTACTTCCACCATTCCTACTACGCTGGAATAGTACCTGTTCCCTTCCTTGTAAACGTAAATGCTTGTTGTTTCCAGCTTACCCTCAGCTATTAGGTCTCCGGGTAGCACTATGTCTCTCTGTTGCACATATAACATAGGCTTTGAAATTTCATTCAATTTTCAACACCTTGACGCTTACTTCTCCTTTTGTGAGCTTATTTAGCTTGTCTATTACCTCTTCCTGCATGCCAGCCGGTATTTCCAACTCTATTGTAACGCTTCCATCGTTTTTCCAATTAACCTTGTGCGCAATACCTAAGTTTTTCGCCTCATTAAAGGATTTCCCAGCGTATTCTGCTGGAATTGTTACTTCAAGTAGCGCTCTCGCTATTTTTATTGGTATGAGCCGAGAGAGGGCCTTTACGACCATAAGAGCCTGCTCTTCTACGGGCTTATATATATCTATTCCAACTCTCGCTTCTTCCATCGCTTTTTCTACTCTTTGCGGTGGAATAGGAAGTTTGGTTTTAGGATCTACAGCGTTTCTCGATATGTAAGTGATTATCAGCCTCTTTTTAGCTTCTAGCATCTTTCTCCTCTGCTCGGTAGTTAGTTGTAGTTCTCCATCCTTCAATATCTTTTGAGCTATAGCCATCGCGTCTTCGGTGCCAAAAACCGCCTTAAGGTCATCGGGCGAGGCCTTTAGACCCTTTTTCACATCTTTGTAAATGAAATCGCTCTTCACGACTTCCTCAATGCTCGGCTTTCCGCTTTCCCTATATTGAAATGCCAAGTTAGGGTCTACGAGGATCTCGAAATGCTTTCCTTTCGACTCATATTTCGCTATTATATAGTCCTTCGAAGACATGCCTATTTCACTTCAACTTATTCTTTCAATTTTGCCAGTGAGCTACCCCGTCCTGAAGGACGAGGCTTCCAGCGTTCAGCCTTGGCTTTGCACCTCCAGCCTCATTTGCTGGTTCGGGGGGCTCACTGCTCCTCCCCCATCCCGCAGAGCTCATTACCCTGCAGGCTATGTTTATGCTTGCATTCTGCAAAGAGGAACATCCTCTAAGATTTCTAACC